>NZ_JBFBGR010000013.1:108190-204037 GCF_040684755.1 Streptomyces sp. NPDC089799
CTCGGTCCGCGGCCCCGCCGCTTTATTTGGGGGGGCGCGCCCGGGCCCCCCCCCCCCCCCCACGGCCGTTTCCGGCCCGGCACGGGATCCGAGGGACGCCGCCCACGGCCCGTCCGGCGGGATCGGGGTCGGGGTCGGGGTCGGACGGGCCCTAGCCGTCGATCAGGCGGGCGCGCAGCGCCTCGACCGTCTCGTCCGGGACGCCCAGGCCCTCGCGGACGTACTTCTCCATCGACCCGTAGCGCGTGCCGACCTCGTCCAGCGCGGCCTCCAGGTACGCCGGGACCACGCCGATCAGGGCCAGCGCGATGTCCGGGTTGCCACCGGCCGCCGTGAAGCCCTCGATCATCGGGGCGAAGGCCTGCCGGACCGCCGGATTGACCGACAGGTACTCGGCCATCAGGGTCTCGTCGTCCGCACCGAGCAGGGCCAGGACCACGGTCGCGCCCCATCCGGTGCGGTCCTTGCCCGCCGTGCAGTGGAACAGCACCGGGCCGGCCGCGGGGTCGGCGAGCTCGGTCAGCAGGGTGCGGTAGGCGGCCTGGCCGGAGGCGGAGCCGACGAAGGACCGGTAGATGTCGCCGAACAGCGCCTCCACCTTGCCGCCACCGAGGTGCTCCTCCGCCATCACCGGGTCGGAGAGGACGTCCTTGAGCTGCGCGGCCACCGGAACCCGGCCCGAGTTCATCTTGTCCGCCAGTACGTCCTCCACCAGCAGGCGGGCGCCCTCGGGGACCCGGTCGGGGTGGTCGCCGCGCTCGGCGCCGGTGCGGAAGTCCAGGACCGTGCGCACGCCCATGGCGGCCACCGCCGGGTCGGCCGCCAGGTCCAGCCGGTCGAGCTGCCCCGAGCGGAACACCAGGCCGCTGCGGACGGTGCGGCCGTCGGCGAGCGGGGTGCCGCCGAGGTCGCGGAGGTTGGCGACGGTGGTGGACGCGATGGCGGTCATGGTGGCGGCTCCTGGGGCACGAACGGGCCGGCCGGCCGGACGGCCCGGGGGCCGGACGACCGGCTCAGCTGCACAGCTGAGTCATGTGATTTTCCGATGTTTTGTTGAGGAAAGGTAATCGACGGTGATCTCGTGCCCGACCCGGGCGTGTGACACCTCGCAGCTCACCCGCCCTCCCCGGGCCGCGCGGGGGGTGGCACCATGGAGCGGCCATGCCAAGGGAATCCGCGCCGATGCGCGTCACACGGGCCGCGATGTTCGCGGCGGTGTGCGTGGCATTGGCCGCGATGGGGCATTCGTCCATGTCCGGCACGGATGTACCGATCGCAGGTCTGGTGGCCGCCTTCGGGGTGACGGCCGCACTCGCCTGGCTGGGCGCCGGCCGGCGCCGCGGTCCGGCGGGCATCGCCCTCTCGCTCCTGGCCGTCCAGGGCGTCCTGCACACGGTCTTCTCGGCGGCTCAGGCCGGCGCGGCGGCGGGCGGCGGCGCCGACGCGGGGGCGGCCGTGCATGCGGGCGCGGCCGTGCACATGGGCACTCACACGGGTGCCGACATGCACATGGGCGCGGGCATGCACTCGGGCATGCACCCGGGCATTCACGCGGGCATGGAGATGGGTGCCGGTGCCGGCGCCGGTGCCGACATGGGTACGGCCATGGGTGACATGGCGGGCATGGCCGGCCACGGGGGGCTCGGCATGGTGGCCGCCCACGTGCTCGCCGGACTGTTCTGCGCGCTGTGGCTGGCCCGCGGCGAAGCCGCCGTCTTCCGGCTGGCGCGCGCCCTGCGCGTACGCGCAGCCGCGGCCGCCGGACCGCTGCGCCGGGTGCTGGCCCTCGTACGGGCCTCGGTTCCCGTACCGCCGGCCCGCCCCGCGTTCGCCCGGCCGTACGCACCCCCGCGCCGGCTGCGCGGGGCCGTGCACGCCCATGCCGTGGTCCGGCGGGGTCCGCCGCGGGGGCTCCGCACCCGCGCCACGGCTCCCGTCCGTCCTGTCTTCGCCTGAGCGAACCGGCGTGACCTGGGGCCGATTTCCCCATGTCTTCGCCCACACCTAGGACTGTCATGGCCATTGACGGCATACCGGACACCCGCGTCCGGGACGAGAACGACAAGAACGACGGGAACCCCGGGGCGGCAGCCGCCCCGACCTCCGACGGCCCCGGAGCCCCCTGGGCCGGCAAGGCCGGCAAGGCCGGCAAGACAGGCAAGAGCGGCTGGGCGGCCGTCCGCCCCCTGCTGCTGCGCCTGCACTTCTACGCGGGCGTCCTCATCGCCCCGCTGCTCTTCCTGGCCGCCGTGACGGGGCTGCTCTACGCCCTCTCCTTCCAGGCCGAGAAGATCATCTACTCGGACGAGCTGACCGTCGCGAAGGTCGGCCAGTCCGCCCTGCCGCTGAGCGAGCAGGTCAAGGCCGCCCAGGAGGCCGCCCCCAAGGGCGAGGTCGTCGGGGTCTGGCCCGGACCCGACGCCGAGGCGACCACCCGGGTGGTCATGGAGAGCCCCGAGGTCGGTGCGGAGGAGACCCTCACCGTCTTCGTGGACCCCTACACGGCCGAGGTCCGCGGCAAGCTCGCCACCTCCGGTGACGCGCTCCCGCTGCGCGCCTGGCTGAGCGAGTTCCACGCCAGCCTCCAGCTCGGCGAATCCGGACGCATCTACAGCGAGCTCGCGGCCAGCTGGATGTGGGTGGTCGCGCTCGGCGGCCTCGCCCTGTGGATCGGCCGGCGGCGCGACCGCAAGGCGCAGCTGCTGGTGCCGGACCGCAAGGCGGCGCCGGGCCGCCGCCGGACGCTGTCCTGGCACGGTGCGGTCGGCCTGTGGGCCGCCGCCGGCCTGGTGGTGCTCTCCGCCACCGGCCTGACCTGGTCGACGTACGCCGGTGAGAACATCGGGCAGCTGCAGGACCGGCTCGGCGGGGCCACCCCGTCCGTTTCCGCCTCCATCGGCGGCGGCGCCGACGCGGGCGCCGACGAGCACGCCGGCCACAAGATCGACGCCGACGGCAACATGGTGATGCCGCCGCGCGTCGACGTCGGCGTCGACAAGGTCCTCGCGGCCGCGCGGGCCGCCGGGGTGACCGAAAGCGTGCAGATCACCATGCCGGCGAACGGCAAGGGCTATGTCGTCAAGGAGCGGGACAAGACCTTCCCGGTCCACCTGGACGCCGTGTCCGTGGACCCGGCGGACGGCCGGGTGATGGACGAACTCCGTTTCGCGGACTACCCGTTGCTCGCCCAGCTGACCCGTTTCGGCATCGACGTCCACATGGGCCTGCTGTTCGGCCTGGTCAACCAGCTGGCCCTGGCGGCACTCGCGATCGGGCTGATGTTCCTGGTGTTCTGGGGCTACCGCATGTGGTGGCTGCGCCGTCCCACCAAGGAGCGGGCCCTGTCCGTCGGCCGGGCGCAGCCGCGCGGCGCCTGGCGGAAGCTGCCGGTGACCGTGCTGCTGCCGCTGGCGGCGGTGACGGCGCTGGTCGGGTGGTTCGTCCCGTTGCTGGGGATCAGCCTGGTGGCGTTCCTGGTGGTCGACGTACTGCTCGGCCTGGTGGCCGGGCGCCGCGACAAGGCCGCCGCGGCCTGACGGTGAGCGGCGCACGAGGTGAGCGTCGCGTGGGGTGAGCACCGCGTGAGGTGTGCACCTCGTGCGCTCACCGCGTGATGCGGGTGGGCCCGTACTCCCGGAGGGGGGAGTACGGGCCCGCCGTCATGCTCAGGGTGCGTACTTGTAGCCCACCCGGCGGACCGTCTGGATCGAGCCGCGGTGCTGCGCGCCGAGCTTCCGGCGCAGCCGGGCGACGTGGACGTCGACGGTGCGGCCGTCCCCGACGTGGCCGTAGCCCCAGACCGTGGTGACCAGCTGGTCCCGGCTGTGCACCCGGTGCGGGTGCGCGACCAGGTGGGCGAGCAGCTCGAACTCCAGGTAGGTCAGGTCCAGGACGCGCCCGTCGACCTCGGCGGTGCGCCGCGCCGCGTCGATCCGTACGAGGGCGTCCCCGGTGACGGCCGACGCCGACGCGGTCGGAGCGGGTGCGCCGGCGGCGGTCTGGTCGGGAGCGGCCGCCGGGACGGCGGGGCGCGGTACGAGGCCGAGCGGCGGCTGCTGGTCGGCCGGTACGAGGACCAGGTAGCCGATCATCGGCGGCTGGCCCGGGAGGGTCGGCAGGGTGTGCGCCGGCGCGGGCAGCCAGGTGGCGCCGGGCGGCAGCAGGTCCACGACCCGGGCCACCTCGTCCCGGTCCACGGCGCGCAGCCGGTGCCGGGGGAACGCGGCGGGGGCGGACGCGTGGGGATGGGGCGCGGTCGCAGCGGAGGAGAGGGTACGGGTGTTCGCCATGAGTGGTCAGCTCTTTCACGCGAGTCGGCAGAAGACTGGACGAGGTGCGGACGCATTGCGTCGTAGTCGTGCCGCGCAGACCGAAGGACTTCGGGGAACCGGTGTGGTGTCGGGTCCGGGAAGGCGTTAGAGGGTCGGCGCGTTCTCCGCGCGACAACACACCCGGTCGAAGTCGTGGTGCTGACGGGAGGGCCAGAACGGCTCGAGGTCGCTGCGACCTGTCGAGGTGTGCGGGTGGCTGGCCATGGCGATATTGAAGCAGACAGGGGCCACCAGGGGCAGTGCGCGTCTCAGCCAATGGATCGGAGTCTCATATTCAGCGCCGCATTTCGGATTTGTCCTGAATTGAAGGAGCCATTCCGTTGTTTCGGCGAGGTGGCCCGCATGTGTCCGTATCGCATGCTGGGCACGCCGGCGCTCCGGCACTCCGGCGGTCCCGGGAACGCGGCGGCGCCCGCCGGGAGGAGTCCCGGCGGGCGCCGTGCGTACGGAGTGCGTGCGGAGAGGAGTGCGGGGCGGGTCAGACCAGGCCGGCCTTCTCCAGTCCGGTGCAGCAGGTGTCCACGATCAGCCGGGTCACCACGTACGGGTCCACGTTCGCGTTCGGGCGGCGGTCCTCGATGTAGCCCTTGCCGTCCTTCTCGACCTGCCACGGGATGCGGACCGAGGCGCCGCGGTCCGAGACGCCGTAGCTGAACTCGTTCCACGGGGCGGTCTCGTGCATGCCCGTCAGGCGCTTGTCGATGTCCGCGCCGTAGTTCTTCACGTGGTCCATCGGCTTGCTGCCCTCGCCCAGCGCCTCGCACGCGGCGATGATCGCGCGGTAGTCCTCGCGCATCGCCTTCGTGGAGAAGTTGGTGTGCGCGCCGGCGCCGTTCCAGTCGCCCTGCACCGGCTTGGGGTTGAGCGTGGCCGAGACGTTGAACTCCTCGGCCGTGCGGTAGAGCAGCCAGCGCGCGATCCACAGCTGGTCGGCAACCTCCAGCGGGCCGATCGGGCCGACCTGGAACTCCCACTGGCCGGGCATGACCTCGGCGTTGATGCCGGAGATGGCCAGTCCGGCGGCCAGGCAGTTGTCCAGGTGCTTCTCGACGATCTCGCGGCCGAAGATCTCGTCCGAGCCGACGCCGCAGTAGTAGCCGCCCTGCGCGGCCGGGAAGCCGCCGACCGGGAAGCCGAGCGGGCGGGCCCCGTCGAAGAAGGTGTACTCCTGCTCGATGCCGAAGATCGCCTCCTGCCCGGCGAACTTCTCGGCCACCGGCCGGAGCAGGGCCCGGGTGTTGGAGGAGTGCGGGGTCATGTCGATGTTCAGGACCTCGCACAGCACCAGTACGTTGTTCCCGCCGCGGATCGGGTCCGGGCAGGAGAAGACCGGCTGCAGCACGCGGTCGGAGGCGTGGCCCTCGGCCTGGTTGGTGCTCGAACCGTCGAAGCCCCACACGGGGAGCTCCGCACCGTCTTCGAGGACCTTCGTCTTGGAGCGAAGCTTCGCGGTCGGCTCGGTGCCGTCGATCCAGATGTACTCAGCCTTGTAGCTCACGGGGCCCCATCCTCAGACTCTGCGGGTGCTGCATACGGGTGCGGGTGCTGCCGGGCACTGCGGGTGCTGCGGGTCGCTGCGGTGATGACCGCAGCGTGCCCCGTCGCGATTTCCCTTCCGTTGCCCGTGTGTGAACCCCGTGTTACCGGGGGTTCCGGCCCAGGTCGGGCCCGCGGTGCGGGTCGGGCGGGGTGCGTCCGTCCGGGGGTCGGCCCGTAGGGCAGACTGGCCGCGTGACCATTTCGTACGATTTGACCGCCGAGTCGAGTGGCCGTCCCGGCCCCCTGCCCCGCATCGGCCTGCTCGGCACCGGTCCCTGGGCCCACCGCACCCACGCCCCCGCCCTCGCCGCCCATGCCGGCTCCGAGTTCGCCGGGGTCTGGGGCCGCCGCCCGGAGGCCGCCGCCGGGCTCGCGGAGAAGCACGGCGTGAAGGTGTACGAGGACCCCGACGCGCTGTTCGCGGACTGTGACGCCGTGGCCTTCGCCCTGCCGCCGGACGTCCAGGCCCCGCTGGCCGTCCGTGCCGCCGCGGCCGGCTGCCACCTGCTGCTGGACAAGCCGGTCGCCACGAACGTCGCCGACGCCCGCGCCGTCGCCGAGGCCGCCGACCGGCACGGAGTGGCCTCGGTCGTCTTCCTCACCCTCCGGTTCGCCGAGCCCGCGGCCGGCTGGGTGGCCGAACAGGCGGGCCGGAAGGGCTGGTTCACCGCGTCCGCGCACTGGCTCGGCGCGGTCTTCGGACCCGGCGGCGACGCCGGCGCGGCGGGTGCGCCCAGCCCGTACGCCGACTCGCCCTGGCGCCGCGCCAAGGGCGGGCTGTGGGACGTCGGGCCGCACGCCCTGTCCGTCCTGATCCCGGTGCTCGGCGACGTCACCGACGTCACCGCCGCCCGCGGGCCCGCCGGTACGGTCACCCTGCTGCTCCGGCACGACTCCGGCGCCGCCAGCACCGCCGTGCTCACCCTGGCCGCGCCGCGCGCGGCGGCCGGGGTCGGCCTGGAGCTGCGCGGTTCCGAGGGCGTGTTCGCGCTGCCCGACTGGGGCGACGTGCCGGGCGCGTACGGGCGGGCGGTGGACGCGCTGCTCACCGCGGCCCGCACCGGGGTGCCCGACCCGCGCGGGGCGTCGTTCGGCCTCCGGCTGACCGAGATCCTGGCGGCGGCGGAGGACCGACTGGCCGCGGCGGACGGACCGGCCGGGGTGGACGGACCGGCCGGGGTGGACGGACCGGCCGGGGTGGACGGACCGGCCGGGGCCGAGGGGCCGGCTGCGGCGGGCGGGCCTGTCGGCGGGGCCGGCTGAAGGTCTGCCGGTCTGCCGGGCTGACGGGCCGCCGGTCTGCCGGTCTGCCGGGCCGACGGTCTGCCGGTCTACTTGATCAGCGCGTTGGCCACGATGATCGCGACGCCGATGCAGGCGTCGGCCCCGCCGATCGCCAGCGCGGACGCCATGCGGTAGCCCCGGCGCAGGGCGATGAACGTGCCCCAGGTGAACAGCAGGGCGGTGTTCAGGGCGAGGCCCGCGGTGGTGGCGTCGGGCTCGGCCCATCCGGCGACCCCGGCCAGCGCCAGCAGCAGCACGGTGGGAAGGGTGGCCGCCACCATCGGCCACTCCCGCCAGAGCGTGATCATCAGCAGCTGCCACCGGTGGCCCGCCGAGCCGCTCCGGTGGGAGGACATGTGGTGCGCGTACCCGTGGGCGAGCGCGGCGGTGATCGCCGTCACCAGCACCCAGCTGGCGTCGTAGAAGGGGGTGTACTCGTCGCCCTTCCGCTGCAGTGCGGCGAGCAGGCCGCTGGCCAGGACCGTGCCGTACACCGCGCCGAACAGCAGGTCCTGCACCTCGGGTGGGACGGGGGCGAGGGCGTCCGGGTCTCCTTCGGCGTCCGGGGTGGGGGCGGGGGCCGGGTCGGGGGCCGGAGTGCGGCGCGGGCCCTGGTCCGGGGCGGGGGCCGGCTGGTCGGCGGTCACGGCGTTCCTTCCGCTCGGGTGGTTGATATTGGCCCGTTCGAGGGCTTTTGTCCGACCTGGCCCACCCTACGAGACCCGGCTGTCGGATGTCCGTAGGCGGCCGTGACCTGCGGTGCCCCGGATGTCGCGGGCGACTCGGGTGGCTCCGGCGACTCGGATGGGCTCCGGCGGCTCGGGTGGTTCGGGCGGCTCGCGCGACCCGTGCGGCTCAGGGTGGCTTGGGCGGCTCAGGTGGCCCGGGTGACCTCCGCGACCACGCGGACGAGCGCCGCCAGGGCCTCCGTGAACGCCCGGTCGGGCAGGGCGGCGTATCCGACGACGAGTCCCTCGCGGACGGTTCCGGCGGAGGTGGCCGGGTGTGCGGGGTGGCGGTAGCCGGACAGCCCGTCGAGGGCGATGCCGGCCGCGCGGGCGGCTTCCAGGGCGGCCGGCTCGGTGCCGGGCGGCAACTCCAGCACCGCGTGCAGGCCGGCCGCGATCCCGGTCACCCGGACCTCCGGAGCCCCGGCCGCCAGTGCGGCGACGAGGCGGTCGCGCCGGTCCCGGTAGCGCTGCCGCATCCGCCGCACCTGGCGGTCGTACGCGCCGCACTCCAGGAAGTCCGCCAGTGCCAGCTGGTCCGGGGCGCCGGCCCAGGACTCCCGTACGCCCTTGGCCGCCAGCACCTCGTCGCGCACGCCGTCCGGCAGCACCAGCCAGCCGAGCCGGATGGCGGGGGAGAGGCTCTTGCTCAGCGATCCGGCGTAGACGACGTGGCCCGGGGCCAGGCCCTGCAGGGCGCCGACCGGCTTGCGGTCGTAGCGGAACTCCCCGTCGTAGTCGTCCTCCACGACCAGCGCTCCGGGGTGCGAGCGGGCCCACTCCACGGCGGCCGCCCGGCGGGAGGGGTGCAGGGTGGCGCCGGTCGGGAACTGGTGCGCGGGGGTGAGCAGCAGCGTCCGGACGGGGGAGGCGAGGACGTCCCGGAGGTCGGTCCGGGCGCCGTCGTCGTCCACGGGCACGGGGTGCGGGCGGATGCCGGCGGCGTCCAGGATCCCGTGGTGGAAGGGCAGGCCGTAGCCCTCGACGGCCCAGTCCCGGGGGCGGACGGCGGCGAGCAGCCGCAGCGCGTTGGCGAAGCCCGAGCAGACGACGACCCGATCGGGGTCGGCCCGTACGCCGCGGGCCCGGGCGAGGTACGAGGCGAGGGCCCGGCGCAGCTCCGGGCGGCCGCGGGGGTCGCCGGGGCCGAAGGCGTCGGAGGGGGCGGCGAGGACGGCGCGGCGGGCGGAGGCGGCCCATGCGGTGCGGGGGAAGGCGGCGGGGTCGGGCTTGCCCTGTGCGAGATCGAAGCGGGCGGGGGAGGCGGCGGGCGCCGGACCCGCGGCGCGCGCCATCCCGTCGGCCGGACCTTCGGCTCGCGCCGCGCTCTTGCCCGCGCCCTCGCCCATGCCCTCGCCCATGCCTTCGGCTCGCGCCAGGCCCTCGGGGACCCGGGTGCCGGAGCCCTGCCGGGCGGTGAGCCAGCCTTCGGCGACGAGCTCGGCGTACGCGTCGGCGACGGCGCCCCGCGCGATGCCGAGGTCGGCGGCGAGCGCGCGGTACGGCGGCAGCCGGGTCCCGCCGGCGAGCCGGCCGCTCCGCACGGCCTCGCGGAGCGCCCGCACGAGCGCGGGCCTGCGGGGGCCCTCCGGGGGAAGCTCCAGGTGCAGGTCGCTGCCGTCACGGGTCATGTGCCGACCCTACGTGCGGCTCCCCGGGCGACGGCCCCGGCGGGTCGGCGTGATGCCGCGCCCAAGGGGGCACCGCTTCAGCGGAGCAGAGCGGGGCTTCGGCCGGGCGGGAGCGAGCCCGTCGGGCGGCGTTCCGGTGTGCCCACCCCCCAGACTCCGTCCGGGGGGACCCCCACCCCCAAGTTCTCGACTTCGCTCGAACAGGGGGGTGGGACCCCCATCGCCCGGCGGAACGCCTGCCCACACCTCGGCGGGCCGGCACCCACACCTCGGGGAGGTCAGGCCCTGCGGGCGAGGGCGTCGCGGACTGCCTCGTCGGTGCGGGCCACCACTGCCGTGCCGTCGTCGGCGGTGATGATCGGCCGCTGGATCAGCTTCGGGTGCGCCGCCAGGTGCGCGATCCACCGGTCCCGCGCCTCCGCCGTCTCCTCCCGCGGCAGCTCCCGCACGCCGGTCTCCTTCGCGAGCGGGTCCGACGTACGGGTGATGTCCCACGGCTCCAGCCCCAGCCGGCCCAGCACCTCGCGGATCTCGGCCTCGTCGGGCACGTCGTCCAGGTAGCGCCGCACGGTGTACTCCGCGCCCTCGGCGTCGAGCAGCTGCACCGCGCTGCGGCACTTGGAACACGCGGGATTGATCCAGATCTCCATGCCCCCAGCCTAGGGGGCCGCCGCCGTCCCCCGCGCCCCTGCCGGGGCCTCCGCGCAAGCTGCCTGGCCAGCGCCTTTGTCAGTGCCGGAAAGTAGAATCGAAGGCAGAACGACAGAACGCCAACTACCGTTTGGGAGGCTGTAGATGGCCGCTGCCGCGATCATTTCCCCGCCGAGGAAGAAGCCCCTTCCGGCGGGTCTGCCGCGCGAGTGGTACGAGTCCCACAACCGCCGCCTCAAGGCCATGCGCCTGGCCATAACCCTGCTCGACTCCGGCACGTACGACGCGGAGCGCGCCACCAACCGCAAGATCCGCAACATGGCCGTCCGGACCGGCATACGGCGCCCGTCCAACACCACGTGCCGGATGGTGCGCTCCCTGATCCGCGACGCCCACTGACGCGACGCCCGCTCAGGCGCCGCCCGTGGTGTGGACCCGCACCGGCCCGGCGGATCACACGGACCCGGTGAGCCCTCCGGGCGCCGGGGCCGGGTCGGGGGCGGGGTCCACGACCCGTACGAGGCCGGTGTGGGTGCCGGAGCCGCTTCCGGTACCCGCGCCGGCACCGGCCGCGGAATCGTCCAGGCCGGACCAGACCACACCGACGAGGAGGCCGGCGGCAGCAGCCGTCGCCGTGGCCAGCGCCATGCGCCGCCGGTACTTCCGAGGTACCCGCATGCCCGGATCCCCTTTCGCTCGGCCGCCGGCTTCGGACGTCCGGCTTCCGGTTCTGTCGCCGTCGAGGGAACCACGAGAACCGGCCGCGCGGGACCCCTCGCCACGAATTGCGCACATCATCACAACAAAGCGGCCATACCCTGTCCGCCCCTCCGGATCCCGGCCGCTCCGCCCCTCCGGATCCCGGCCGCGCCCTCAGGCCGGCCCCGCCCCCGCCGGGACGGACAGCACCAGCACCGCCACGTCGTCCCGCGGGCCGCCTTCCGTGAAGGCCGCCAGGTCCCGCCACACCGCCGACACCACCTCCGCCGGCGGGTCCCCCGGCAGCGACACCACCGTCACCCGCCGCAGCAGCGGGTAGAAGTACCCCGACGCGTCCCGGGCCTCCGTCACCCCGTCGGTGTGCACGAGCAGCCGGTCGCCCGCCCGCACCGGTACGTCGACCACGGCCGGCGGCACCGCCCCCAGCAGCCCCAGCCCCAGCGGGGGCGCCGGATCCACCGCGACCTCCTCCGCCGTCGGCCCGCGCAACAGCAGCGCCGGAGGGTGCCCGCAGGAGACCACCCGCACCAGGTCCCGGCCGGGCGGGAACTCCACCAGCAGCGCCGTGGCGAACAGCTCCGTGTTCTCCTCCCCGGCCGCGTCCTCGACCAGCCGCCGGTCCAGCCGGGCGGCCACCTCGCCCAGCTCCGGATCGTCCAGCACCCCCTCGCGGAAGGCGCCGAGCAGCGAGGCGACCGTCCCCACCGCCGCCAGCCCGTGCCCCTGTACGTCCCCGACCAGCGCCCGCACCCCGTACGGGCTGATCCGTACGTCGTACAGGTCACCGCCGACCAGCGTGCCCTGCTGCGCCGCCCGGTACAGCCCCGCGCAGCGCACCGGCCCCACCTCCTCGGGCACCGGTGGCATCACGGCCAGCTGCGCCGCCTCCGCCACCGTCCGTACGCTCACCAGCTGGGCGTCCCGGCGCTTGCGCACCCAGGCGATGACCACGCTGAGCAGCCCCACGGTCGCGACCGTGTACAGGTCCGTGCCCTGGGCGTTGCCGACCCCCACCCCCAGCGCGGACAGGGCGAACAGCATCACCACGCCCACGGCGAAGACCGCCGTACCGGTCGCCCCGTACGCGAACGCGGCCATCGGCGGCACCGCGGCCAGGAAGTAGCCGAGCTCCACGGTGCCCGGTGTGGCCCGCTGCGCGGCCACCAGCACCACCGTGACCACCACCGGCGCGGCACGTGCCCAGCGCGGCGGCGGCGCCCCGCGCAGCCACCCCGGCTCCTGGCGTCCGTGTCGGCGTCCCCGTCTCACCCCTCCACCCTCATGCCGGGACCTGGCCCGCGCACCCCGGCCAGGCCGTGCGGGGTTCCCCCGGGTGGCCGCCGGGCCCCGCCGCCCCGAGAGTGGTCCCGTGGCAGACGATCCGCACGCGCCCGCCCGGAAGCCGCACGGCCGGGATCCACACGCCCGGAAGCCGCAGGCCCGGAAGCCGCAGGCCCGGAAGCCGCAGGCCCGGGAACCGCACGCCGAGGGACAGGGCGCCGAGGGACAGGGCGCCGAGGGACAGGGCGCCGCCATGAGCACCCGCCTCAACTGGCTCCGCGCGGGGGTGCTCGGCGCGAACGACGGGATCATCTCCACCGCCGGCCTGGTGGTGGGCGTGGCCGGCGCGACCACCTCCCGGACCGAGGTCCTCACCGCCGGGGTCGCCGGGCTGCTGGCCGGCTCGCTGTCCATGGCGGCCGGGGAGTACGTGTCCGTCAGCTCCCAGCGGGACTCCGAGCAGGCCGCCCTGGAACAGGAACGCCGCGAACTCGCCGAGGACCCCGAGGCGGAACTCGACGAGCTCACCGACCTGCTGGCCCGGCGCGGCCTCAGCAGTGACGTGGCCCGGGAGGCCGCCGTACAGCTCAGCGAGCGCGACGCGCTGCGCGCCCACGCCCGGGTCGAGCTCGGCATCGAGCCGGACCAGCTTGCGAACCCCTGGCACGCGGCCCTCGCCAGTTTCGCCGCCTTCACCGTCGGCGCGCTGCTGCCGCTGCTCGCGATCGTGCTGCCCGAGCCCTCGCAGCGGGTTCCGGTCACGGTGGCCGCCGTACTGCTCGCCCTCGTCGTGTGCGGCCTGCTCAGCGCCCGGCTGGGCGAGGCGCCGCCGCGGCGCGCGGTGCTGCGCAACGTGCTGGGCGGCGCCCTCGCCATGGCCGTCACGTACGCCGTCGGCAGCCTGCTCGGGTCCGGCTAGCCGTACGACGGCCGGGTGCCGGGGACCGAACGTCCCGGCGCCGAACGTCCCGGCACCGGTGAACCCGAGCCGGCTGCCGACGGCGAACCCGCCCCGGCGAACCCGCCCCGGCAGTTCGGCGCGGGCCCGTACGCACGGGCGCGCGCTCCCGCACAATGAGGCACATGCGGATCACGGTCACCGGCTCCACCGGACTCATCGGCACGGCCCTCGTCCGTTCGCTGCGCGCCGACGGCCACGAGGTGGTCCGCCTCGTACGCCGCACGCCCGCCGCCGCCGACGAGGCGCGCTGGGACCCCGGCACCGGCTATGTGGACCCGGCCGCACTGGCCGGCTGCGCGGCCGTGGTGAACCTGGCCGGCGCCGGCGTCGGCGACCGCCGGTGGACCGAGGCGTACAAGAAGGAGATCCGCAACAGCCGGGTGGTCGGCACGAGCACCCTGGCCCGGGCGGTCGCCGCCCTCGACCAGCGGCCGGCGGTGTTCCTCAACGCCTCCGCCGTCGGCTACTACGGCGACACCGGCGACCGGGTGGTCGACGAGGGCTTCCCGGCGGGCGAGGGCTTCCTGCCCTCGGTGTGCGTGGCCTGGGAGGCCGCCGCCGCTCCCGCCCACGAGGCGGGCGTACGCACCGTCTTCGCGCGCACCGGCCTGGTCGTGGCCCGGGAGGGCGGGGCCTGGGGCCGGATGTTCCCGCTGTTCCGGGCCGGCCTCGGCGGCAGGCTCGGCGACGGCCGCCAGTACTGGCCGTTCATCGCCCTGCCCGACCACGTCGCGGCGCTGCGCCACCTGCTCGACACTCCCGGGCTGTCCGGACCGGTCAACGTGTGCGCCCCCGAACCGCGGACCAACCGCGACATCACCGCGGCGATGGGGCGGGTGCTGCGCCGGCCGACGCCGTTCCCGGTGCCGGCCCCGGCGCTGCGGCTGGCCCTGGGGGAGATGGCGCAGGACGTGCTGGGCAGTCACCGGACCCGGCCCGCACGGCTGCTGGAATCCGGCTTCGCCTTCCGGTACCCGGACGTCGAGGGCGCGCTCCGCGCGGCACTGGACCGCGGCTAGCGGGTAGACCGGCCCCTGGGGCCCGGCCCTCTCCGGTCCCGCTCCTCTCCGCCACCGTCCCCGATCGCCTCCGGCACGGTCTCCGGCACCACCCCCGATCCCCTTCGCGCGGTCCCTGACCCCTTCGCGCGGTCCCCGATCCCCTCCGGGTCGTACCGGGCCACGCGTGAGCCCGTCCGGGCCACTCGCGAGCCCGTCCGGGCCGCGATGAGCCCCGTTCGGTCCCGTTCTGACCCCACACGATCGGACACCGACCGGTGTGCGACCGTCCGTGCCCCGGAAGCGACCGATGTGCGTCCGGATCCCGTCGTAATTCTGGCCCCGAACTCGGGTATTCCTGGATCCCGTTGGGGAAAGAGGACCAGACAAGCCGCGCCGACCTCGGGGAGGGGCACGTGCTCAGCAGCGCACACCACGCAGACGTCGTCATTGTGGGGGCCGGAGTCGCAGGACTCGCCGCGGCACACCACCTCATCGCGGCGGGGGTCTCGGTCGCCGTCCTGGAGGCCGCGGACGACCCCGGCGGCAGGATGGCCACGGAAGTGACGGGCGAGGGCTTCCGGCTGGACCGGATCGGCCGGTTCCTCGACACCTCCCATCCGGAACTCGACCGCACACCCGGGCTGGAGGACCTGGTGCTGCGCCCCTTCGCACCGGGCGCGCTGGTCCACACCGAGGACGGCCGCCGGCTCCGCGCCGGCACGGTCACCCCGGTCCGTGCCCTGGCCGGCCGCTCGCTGGACCAGGCCCGGATGGCCGCCCTCCTCGGGCGGCTGGCCGCCACCCCGGCGGAACGGCTGCTCGCCAGGCCGGAGCGCACCGCCGAGGCCGCCCTGCCGGCCCGCGGCGGGGCCCTGCTGCGGCCGCTGCTCGCGACCCTGCTCTGCGATCCGGCACTGGGTACGTCCAGCAGGGTCGCGGACCTGGCGCTGCGCGCCTTCGCCCAGGGGCGGCTGGCGGTGCCGGAGGGCGGCGCGGCGGCCCTGCCGGAGCGGCTTGCCGCGGCGCTGCCGCCGGGCACGGTGCTGACCGGGGTCCGGGTCCGGTCGGTCTCGGTGAACGTGGTCACCACCGCGGACCACGGCGAGTTCCGATGTCGGTCCGTCCTGCTCGCCACGGGGGCGCGGGCGGCGGCGGAACTGCTGCCGGGGCTCCGGGTGCCGGCCTTCCACGAGATCACCGTGCTGCACCACGCGACCCCCGGACCGCTGTCCTGGGACGGCTCGCTGCTCGTGGACGCGGACCCGCGGTGGCCGGTCTCGCACACCGTCGTGATGAGCGCGGTCGACCCCACCCGGGCCCCCGCCGGACGCGCCCTGGTCACCACCACGGTGCTCGGCCCGCCGCCGCCGATGCGGACGGTGGCCTCCCGGCTGGCCCGGCTGTACGACACGGCCACCGGCGACTGGGACCTGCTCGCCGTGCACCACACCGCCGAGGCCGTACCGGCCATGCCGCCGCCGTACGACATGCGGCGGCCGGTCCGGGTGCTGTCCGGGCTCTACGTGTGCGGGGACCACCGCGACACCAACACCGTGCCGGGCGCCCTCCACTCCTCCCGGCGCGCCGCCGCCGCGATCCTCCGCGACCTCGGCATCCCGCTCCCGGCCCCCGACCCGGCCGTCCCGGCCGCGGCCTGACCGCGGCCGGACCGCTCACGCTTCCCGCCCCGGCCCCGCCCGGCCCCGGCCAGGCAGAGGCCGGGGCAACGGCCGGGGCACAGGCCGGGGCAACGGCCGGGGCCGGGACCGTGCCTCACTGGAGGGTCGAGACGCGGTCGCGGTACTGCCGTACCGCGGCCGCCTCCCGGTAGGGCTCCAGCCGGCGCTCGAAGTCCCGTACGTACTCCACCGCCCGCACCGACCGCATCTCGTGCGCCTGCTGCGCCGCCTCCGCGCCCAGCGCGCACGCCTGCTCCAGTTCCCCCAGCCCCAGCCGCGCCGTGGCCAGGACCACCCGGCAGAACAGCCGGGACCGGGCCAGGCCCGCCGCGCGGAGCTGCAGCGAGCGCTCCGCGTGCTGCGCCGCCGCCCGGTACTGCTGCAGGTCCCGGTGGCAGTGGGCGAACTCGTCCGCCAGCTGCGCCTCGTCGTAGAAGCGGGCCCAGTGCGGTACGTCGTCCCCGGGCCGGCCCGCGCCCAGCGCCCGTTCCGCCCGCACCAGCGAGGCCGTCGCCGCCCGGACCTCGCCCAGCACCGCGTGCCCCCGCGCCTCCGAGGAGTGCAGCAGGGCCTGCACCACCGGCGGCGGCCCCGAGCCCACCCCCTGCTGCGCGACCCGCGCGAGCTGCACCGCCTCCCGGCCGTGCCCCAGGTAGACCGCCTGCCGGCTCATGGTGACCAGCACGTACGAGCCGTACGCCCGGTCGCCCGCCGCCTGGGCCAGCCGCAGCGCCTGCACGAAGTACCGCTGGGCCAGCCCGTGCGCGGCGATGTCGTACGAGGTCCAGCCCGCCAGCCGGGTCAGGTCCGCCGCGGCCGCGAACAGCCGCCGCCCCGTGGTCTCCCCGTACGTGCCGCGCAGCATCGGCTCCGCCTCGTGCTCCAGGTACCGCACCAGCGCCTGCCGCGCGTGCCCGCCGCCGTACGTCTGGTCCAGCGTCCGGAAGAGCTCCGCCACCGAACGCAGCGCGGCGATGTCCCCGGGGGTCACCCGCTGCCCCGGCCCCCGGTCGACCTGCCGCTGCCGGGGCACCTGGGCCGGCCGGCCCTGCAGCGGGACCCGGGCCGCCGCCGCGTCCGCGCGGCCGACCCGCTCGTCGGCCCGGCCGATCAGCCAGTCCCGGCTCGGGACGACCAGCCCGGCCGGGGTGAACGCGATCTTCCGCAGCTCCGCGTGCGAACCCGAGTCCTTGCGCCACAGCCCGCTCGCGATGTCCACGGCCTCCTCGGGCGTGGCCGCGAACTCCAGCCCGGCGTAGACCGGGGCGCACGCGTCGAGTCCGAGGTCCTGCGCCGAGAGCCGCCGCCCCAGCCGCCGGGTGAACACCTCCGCGATCAGCGCCGGGGTGGTGCCGCGCGGCTGCTGCCCGCGCAGCCACCGGGTCACGGAGGTCTTGTCGTACCGGAGGTCCAGTCCGTGTTCGAGGCCGAGCTGATCGACCCGGCGGGCCAGCCCCGCGTTGGAGAAGCCCGCTTCCGCGATCAGCGCAGCGAGCTGCCGGTTGGGGACGCGCTGCGCAGGTCGTTCCGTCATCAGCTTCCACGGTCTCCTGGGGTGACGGACCGGTCACCCGGCCCTGTGAACGGCGTGAATGTAGCGGCGAACTTCCCTCACACCGCCCGCTCTGCCCCACATTCATCCGATCGTGTGCAGAATCTGCACGGCTCTTTACGGCCGGGGGTGTCATCCCCGCGTACGCTGCGCCCCATGAGCCGCCCGCACCACCAGCTGCACCACCCGCCGCCCGGAGCGGACCCCCGCGGTGCGGCCACCCCCGACCGGGCCGTCCCCGAGACCACCGCCCCGCTGCCCGCACCCGAGCTGACCGAGTCGGAGTGCCGGCGCTGCGGCACGCTCATCGCGGGCCTGGACGGCCGCTACGCCTGCGGGGTCTGCGGCTGGGTCAACGACCACTCCGAAGGGCACCGGCGGCTGCCCCGCGCGGAGGAGGACCCGGACCGGCCGCGGGGCCGCCGGAAGCGGAATACGACCCCGCCGTACCCTTGCTGAGTGCGTTACGTGCATACGGCAGGTTCTACGAGGAGGCGCTGCGGTGGCTGAGCTGCGGTTTGTCCGACTGGGCTTCGGCCCGGAGGCGGTCGAGTACACCGAGGCATGGGAGGAGCAGCGGCGCGTCCACGCGGCCCGCTTCGCCGACGAGATCGAGGACACCTGCCTGCTCCTGGAGCACCCGCCCGTCTACACCGCGGGCCGGCGCACCGCCGACAGCGAGCGCCCCCTCGACGGCACCCCCGTGGTGGACGTGGACCGCGGCGGCAAGATCACCTGGCACGGCCCGGGCCAGCTGGTCGGCTACCCGATCATGAAGCTGCCCCGCCCGGTCGACGTGGTCGCCCACGTCCGCCGGCTGGAGGAGGCGCTGATCCGCACCGCCGCCGACTTCGGCCTGGCGACCACCCGGATCGAGGGCCGCAGCGGCGTCTGGGTGCTCGGCGACCCCGTCGGGGAACGCCCGAAGATCGGCGGCCTGTCCCTGGACTTCGACCCGCGTCTGGCCGACGAGGAGTTCGACCCCCGGCTGAACGGCCCCGAGTACGCCCCCTCCAACGCCGGCCAGCGCCGCGAGGACCGCAAGCTCGCCGCCATCGGCATCCGCGTGGCCAAGGGCGTCACCATGCACGGCTTCGCCCTCAACGTGAACCCGGACAGCACCTGGTTCGACCGGATCATCCCCTGCGGGATCCGGGACGCCGGTGTGACCTCCCTCTCGGAGGAACTGGGCCGCGAGATCACCATCGCCGAGGTCCTGCCAGTGGCCGAACGCCACCTGGCCGAGGTGATGGCCGGGGCGGTACTTGCCCCGCGCGAGATCGAGCCCCCGGTGGAGGCCCCCGCCCCCGCGGGGACCCCCGCCTGACCTACCGGCGGGTAGGCCCGTCCGGGAATGTCACATCGCACTCCCGGGTTGGCCGGACGTAAGAGCGTACGAAAATACGGGCGTACCCTGGTGGGCGCCGAAGAATCACAGTCACAGGGAGCCGGTCGTGTCCGCAGTCGCACCCGACGGACGCAAGATGCTGCGCCTGGAGGTCCGCAACAGCCAGACCCCCATCGAGCGCAAGCCCGAGTGGATCAAGACCCGGGCGAAGATGGGCCCCGAGTACAAGGCGATGCAGAGCCTCGTGAAGAGCGAGGGCCTGCACACCGTGTGCCAGGAGGCGGGCTGTCCGAACATCTACGAGTGCTGGGAGGACCGCGAGGCCACCTTCCTCATCGGCGGTGACCAGTGCACCCGGCGCTGTGACTTCTGCCAGATCGACACCGGCAAGCCCGAGGCGCTGGACCGGGACGAGCCCCGCCGGGTCGGCGAGTCCGTGGTCACCATGGACCTGAACTACGCCACCATCACCGGTGTCGCCCGTGACGACCTGGCCGACGGCGGTGCCTGGCTGTACGCCGAGACCGTGCGCCAGATCCACGAGCAGACCGCCGGCCGCGAGGGCGGCCACACCAAGGTCGAGCTGCTGGCCCCGGACTTCAACGCCGTCCCGGAGCTGCTGGAGGAGGTCTTCGCCTCCCGCCCCGAGGTCTTCGCGCACAACATCGAGACCGTGCCGCGCATCTTCAAGCGGATCCGCCCCGGCTTCCGCTACGAGCGCTCGCTGGAGGTCATCACCAAGGCCCGCGCGTACGGCCTGGTGACCAAGTCCAACCTGATCCTGGGCATGGGCGAGGAGCGTGCGGAGGTCAGCGAGGCCCTGCGCGACCTGCACGAGGCGGGCTGCGAGCTGATCACCATCACCCAGTACCTGCGGCCGACCCCGCGGCACCACCCCGTGGAGCGCTGGGTGAAGCCGGACGAGTTCGTCGAGCTCGCCAAGGAGGCCGAGGAGATCGGCTTCTCGGGCGTCATGTCCGGCCCGCTGGTGCGTTCCTCGTACCGCGCCGGCCGCCTCTACAACCAGGCGATGGAAAAGCGTGCGCAGCAGTCCCCGGCGCAGGTCACCGGGACCGTGTGAACTCACGCACAAATTCTTACTTTGCGGTAACCCGCAGTGACGCGGCCCCTACGCTCGTTCATGACGAGCCGTGGGGGCCGTTTCGATGTTTCATGCCTGTTTGACCGGAGGGTCACCCAGGAGTAACACCGAACGGTGAACCTGGGTCCACGCACCGCACACAGCACCACGCACCGCGACGACGAGAGACCGAAGCAAGACCGAAGCAAGTCCGAGAGAGGGATCACCATGCAGGCCGCGCCCGTCCGCGCCATCGCCATCCCGACCCTTGGCGACGCCATCCGCGGCATCGAGTCGATGCTGATCCGCGGAGCCCGCCGCAACGCCTGGAGCGCCGTCCTGGAGGACCGCCGACGGGCCCGGGACCGGGTCGAAACCGAACACGTGCTGGAGGCCGTGGCGACCCGGACCCCGCAGGCCACGTAAACTTCGCCTTATGGCGAGGAAGTCGAACGCAGACACTGCGAACCCCGGGCGATTCAAGCAAATCGCCATGACGTACAAGATGACGCGGAAGGCCGATCCCAAGATCGGTCTCATTCTCGCGGCTGTGGCGATCGTCACCTTCGGTGTCTTCCTCGGAATCGGCTTCCTGATCGACCACCCGTGGTACCTGGGCATCCTGGGCTTCCTGGTGGCGTTCCTGGCGACCGCGATCGTCTTCGGACGGCGCGCCGAGCGGGCTGCCTTCGGGCAGATGGAGGGCCAGCCCGGCGCGGCCGCGGCCGTCCTGGACAACGTGGGCCGGGGCTGGACCAGCACCCCTGCCGTGGCGATGAACCGGAGCCAGGACATCGTGCACCGCGCGGTCGGCAAGGCCGGCATCGTGCTGATCGCCGAGGGCAACCCGAACCGGCTCAAGCCCCTGCTCGCGGCCGAGAAGAAGAAGATGGCCCGCATCCTGCCCGACGTCCCGGTCCACGACATCATCGTCGGCACCGGCGAGGGACAGGTCCCGCTCAAGAAGGTCCGCACGACCCTCCTGAAGTACCCGCGCGTCCTGCCCGGCCCCCAGGTCACCCAGGTCAACGACAAGCTGCGGGCGATGGGCGACCTCATGAGCAACATGCCGCTGCCGAAGGGCCCCATGCCGAAGGGCATGCGGATGCCGCGCGGCGGAAAGATGCGCTGACCCGAAAGTCGTATACGAAGCACGCGAACCACGCGCGCGAACCACGCGAACGACGCGAAGAAGGGGCGTCCCCGGGCCTTCGGCACCGGAGGACGCCCCTTCTTCGCGTTCGCTGCTCGCGTTCGCCGCTCTTCGCGTTCGTTCTTCGCTTTCGCGTTCTAGAGCCGGACCTGGACCGCGCGGGAGAGCCGGTCGTGCAGACCGCGCCCGTCACGGTCCCAGACCAGCGCCGGCACCACCAGGAGCAGCAGCACCGTCCGCAGCAGCACCCGGAGGATCCCGAGCCGTCCGCCGCCCTCCGCGACCACCCGCAGGCCCATGAGGCGCTTTCCGGGGGTGGAGCCCACGGTGCCCACCGTCAGCACGGCCAGCACACCGAACACGGGCAGCGCCCAGTTGCCCGCGGCGACCCAGTCCCGGTCCGTGATCAGGCCGAACGCGATCAGCTGGCAGGCCAGCCAGTCGACCAGCACCGCCGCCAGCCGCCTCCCGAAACGGGCCACCGAGCCGGGGCCCTGCTGCGGCAGGCCGAGCTGCTGACCCGGGTAGCCGAACTCGACACCCATCTCCTCGGCGGCCGCACGGGGGCCGGAGAGCCATGATCCGATTGCTTGCCTGTTGTCCACCCGAACACGGTACCCGGGTGGCTCAAGCACTCCCGGACGGGACCCTGGTTAACTTGTGCGAAACAAATGGGTCATGCTTGAGAAATCCCGTCTGCTTATGGTCGGGTCAGCGTGCGGCACCGCACTGACGCACCACGAGCTATGCAACCCGTCCCTCCCCCGGGGTCGGGAGTAGGAGGAGTTGGATGTTCCAGAACGCCGACGAAGTGAAGCAGTACATCGAGGAGAACGACGTCAAGTTCGTCGACGTCCGCTTCTGCGACCTGCCTGGTGTGATGCAGCACTTCACCATCCCGGCTCGGGCATTCGACCCGGCGGAGGAGCTCGCCTTCGACGGCTCCTCGATCCGTGGCTTCCAGGCCATCCACGAGTCCGACATGGCCCTCCGCGCCGACATCACCACCGCGCGCCTGGACCCGTTCCGCCGCGACAAGACGCTGAACATCAACTTCTTCATCCACGACCCGATCACGGGCGAGGCGTACAGCCGCGACCCGCGGAACATCGCGAAGAAGGCCGAGGCGTACCTCGCCTCCACCGGCATCGCCGACACCGCGTTCTTCGGCCCCGAGGCCGAGTTCTACATCTTCGACAGCGTGCGCTTCGCGACCACCGCGAACGAGGGCTTCTACCACATCGACTCCGAGGCCGGCGCCTGGAACACCGGTTCCACGGAGAACAACCGCGGCTACAAGGTCCCGATCAAGGGCGGCTACTTCCCGGTGGCCCCGGTCGACCACTTCGCGGACCTGCGCGCCGAGATCTCCCTCGAGCTGGACGCCCAGGGCCTCCAGGTCGAGCGCCAGCACCACGAGGTCGGCACCGGTGGCCAGGCCGAGATCAACTACAAGTTCAACACGCTGCTGGCCGCGGCCGACGACCTGATGCTCTTCAAGTACATCGTGAAGAACGTCGCCTGGCGCAACGGCAAGACCGCGACCTTCATGCCGAAGCCGATCTTCGGTGACAACGGCTCGGGCATGCACGTCCACCAGTCCCTGTGGACCGGCGGCGAGCCCCTCTTCTACGACGAGGCCGGTTACGCGGGCCTGTCGGACACCGCCCGCTACTACATCGGCGGCATCCTCAAGCACGCCCCGTCGCTGCTCGCCTTCACCAACCCGACGGTGAACTCGTACCACCGTCTGGTGCCGGGCTTCGAGGCCCCGGTCAACATGGTGTACTCGCAGCGCAACCGCTCCGCGGCCATGCGCATCCCGATCACGGGCTCGAACCCGAAGGCCAAGCGCGTCGAGTTCCGCGCCCCGGACCCGTCGTCCAACCCGTACCTCGCCTTCTCGGCGCTGCTGCTCGCGGGCCTCGACGGCATCAAGAACAAGATCGAGCCGATGGAGCCGATCGACAAGGACCTCTACGAGCTCTCGCCCGACGAGCACGCGAACGTCCCGCAGGTCCCGACCAGCCTGGAGGACGTCCTCAAGGCCCTGGAGGCGGACCACGAGTACCTCCTGGCCGGCGGTGTCTTCACCCCCGACCTGATCCAGACCTGGATCGACTACAAGCGCACCAACGAGATCGCCCCGATCGCGCAGCGCCCGCACCCGCACGAGTTCGAGCTCTACTTCGACCTCTAAGCCGGCCCGGCTCCCGCAGCCACCCCGGAGGCCCCGCCCTTCTCCCCGAGAGAAGCGCGGGGCCTCCGCCGTTCCCGGCTCAGCCGGCGCAGCCTCCGGACGAGCCCCAGCGCAGGAAGCTCCCGCCGCTCGCTCCGACCAGTGCGACCGCGTACCGCCGGTAGCGCCATTCCGGGCGGGACCGGGACTCGGCGTCCAGCGCCCGGCACGCCAGGCCCGCGGCATCGGCCGCCCACCTGTCGAGGACGCCCTGGCCGGTGCCGGGCCGGGTCACCCACACGTACATCACGCCCGAGCCGCCGTCGAAGCCGACGCTCATGTCCGCGGGAGCCAGGGGCTCGCCCCCGGCCGCCCGCCACGCGTCCTGGACGGCGATGTCGGCGTGGTGGGCGACGCGGATCTCCGCCTGGTCGCTGCTGGGGACCATCGCCTCGCCGAGCCCGGACATGTCCGGTGTCCACGAGGACTCCCGGCCGGTGGCGGCGGGGCTCGCGGGCTGCTGGGTGACCGAGGTCCGGCACTCGGTGTTGCGGCGGAAGTCGTCCTCCCACACGATGCCGGGACCGCCCGTCGCTGCCGTGTCCACCACCACGTACGAGCGGTAGGGGAGGCCGGGGTAGGACCTGACCAGGTCCTGCAGGCCCAGGCAGGCGATCCTGGACACCTCCTGTACCGCCACGGGCGGCAGCGGGTGGCCGGCCATCGCCACGTAGACCTCGCCACGGTCCTTGTGGAAGGTGATCGTCCGGGTCTGGTCGGGGTAGGTCACCGCATCGAGCCAGGCCCCCGTTCCCATGGCCCCGTAGGCGTCGTTCTCCTCCTGGCCGCGCGCGGGCCGTGATTCCCGCCAGGTGGCGAGGGTGGCCTCCCCGGTACGGGCCGCGGCGGGGCTCGCCGGGGGCGCCTGTACGCCGGTCGGCGGCGGGGCCGAGGCGGATGCGGGAGCCGCGGAGCCGGCCGGTGCCGCGGCCGACGTGCCCGTGGCGGGAGCCGCGCTGCCTGCCGGTTCGGACGGGAGTACGGCGAGGACCGCGCCGGCCAGGCCGCCGACGGCGGCGGCAGCCGCGGCGACCGCGAGGGGGAGGCGCCTCCGGGCGCCGCCCGCCGGGGCCGCCGGGTGCCAGGCGGGGTCGTCCGGTGGCGGGACGGACCACGCGGCGCCGATCAGGCTGCCGACCAGGGTCGGGTCCGCCGGTCCGGCCGGGAGGACCCGGGTGGACTGGGACGCCAGCGGCCCGGAGCACAGCCCGGCGGCCGCGGCCGCGGTCGGGCGGTCGGCCGGGGCCTTGGCGAGGGCGCGCTCCAGGGTGCCGCGCAGATCGGCCGGGACGCCGTCGAGGTCGGCCTCGCCGGACAGCACGCGGAAGGCGACCACGTCCGGGGCGCCCGTGCCGAACGGGGGCCGGCCGGTGGCGGCGTAGGCGACGAGCGCGGCCCAGGCGAAGACGTCGCCCTCCGGGCCGGTGCTGCCCGTGCGGTAGTGCTCGGGGCTGATCCAGCCCGGAGTGCCGGTCATGACGCCGGTCCGGGTCACGGACGTGCCGTCGGCGGCGTGCGCGATGCCGAAGTCCAGGACGCGCGGCCCGGCCGGGCCGAGGATGACGTTCTGCGGCTTCACGTCGCGGTGCACCACGCCCGCCGAGTGGATCGCGGCCAGCGCCTGCGCGGTGCCCGTCGCGAACGCGTACAGGGTGCCGCCCGTGAGCGGGCCGTACGCCGCCACGTGCCGGTCCAGCGTGGGGCCGGGGGCGTACTCGGTGGCCAGCCAGGGGGCGGCCGCCTCCGGGTCGGCGGCCAGCAGCGGCAGCAGGCACGGGCCCTGGACGCGGGCCGAGAGCTGGACCTCCCGCCGGAAGCGGGCCCGGAACTCGGGGTCTTCGGCCTGCGCCTGGTGGACCACCTTGACCGCCACCCGGGCCCCGTCCGGGGCGAGCGCGGCATGGACGGTGCCCATTCCGCCCGAGCCGAGCCGTCCCATGACCCGGTAGGGCCCGATCCGGGAGGGGTCGCCGGGAAGGGCGGGCCGAACCCGCCCCGTGGAGCCGATGTCGCTCAAGTGGGCCTTCCTGCCGTGGACCTGGATGCCGCCGAATTGCCGGGGAGCGGCTGGATGCTAACGGTCCGTCGGCTGCCCGCGCCCGGTCGTCTCATTCTTCGTACGCGAAGGAGGGCCGCCACCCCGAACGGGTGGCGGCCCTCCTTCGTATACGGCTCCGGGGCCGGTCGGCCACCGGACCCGGCCGCTGTCAGGGGCGGGACAGGATCGTCATGCCGGAGGTGAGTTCGCGCAGGGAGCGGACGGCCAGTTCGGCGGGGGAGTCCGGGCCGGTGGGGTCGGCGTCCGTTCCGGACCAGACCTCCAGGGAGATCCGGATCGCGTCGGTGGCCGCCGCGCACAGCAGGCGGACCTGGAGCGGGTCCGCCGAGGGGCCGGCCAGCCGGGCGACGACCGGGACGAGCTCTTCCTCGGACTCCTGGTTCACGCGGTACCAGACGGCCCGCAGGGCCGGGTCTCCGGCGGAGGCGCGGAGCAGGCCGCGGGTCCAGTTGAGGCCCTCGGCGACGGCCACCTGGCCGCTGAGGGACCGGGTGACGGCGCGTTCCAGGGCCTCGGCCAGCGGGGTGCCGGGCTCCTCCTCGGCGAGCAGGGCGCGCCACTGCTCGCCGCCGCCCGCGAGCAGCGGCGCGACCGCGTCCTGCTTGTTGCGGAAATAGCGGTAGAAGGTGCGCAGGGCCACGCCGGCGCGGTGCGCGATGTCCTCGGCGGTGGTGCCGTCGGGGCCGTGTTCGGCGAAGAGCTCGCAGGCGGCGCGGGCGATGTCGAGCTGGGTGGCGGCCTTGCGCCGCTCGGTCAGCGACTGTGCGGCCGCACCGGATCTGGGGGAGTACGGACGAGGGGATTTCACGTAGGGAAGGGTACCTCCGGCCACCGGGAACAAATGCCTTGATTGTCTCTCTGGCAAAACGTGTCACGGCCTCGTACGCTCAAGACATGAACCGTTACATAGACCGACGCGTCGTGATCACCGGCGGCGGCTCCGGCATCGGCCAGGCCACCGTCCACCGCATCCTCGCCGAAGGCGGCCGCGTCCACGCCGTCGACGTGAACGAAGCCGGCCTGAAGGCCACCGCGGAGAAGGCGGCCGCCGACGGCACCGCCGACCGCCTGACCACCGCCGTCCTCGACATCTCCGACGAGGGCGCCGTCAAGGAAGGCGTGGCCGCCGCCGTCGACGCGCTCGGCGGCATCGACGTGCTGGTCAACGCGGCGGGCATCCTCCGCTCCGAGCACACCCACAAGACCACCCTGGAGCTCTGGAACCGGATCATCTCGGTCAACCTGACCGGCACCTTCCTGATGATCCGTGAGTCGATCCCGGCCCTGCTGGCCGGCGACCGCCCGGTCATCGTCAACTTCAGCTCCACCTCGGCGACCTTCGCCCACCCCTACATGTCCGCCTACGCGGCCACCAAGGGCGGCATCCAGTCCATGAGCCACTCGCTGGCCGCCGAGTACAGCAAGCAGGGCCTGCGCGTCGTCTGCGTCGCCCCCGGCTCCATCGAGAGCGGCATGACCACCGGCAACGGCCCCGGTCTGCCCGAGGACACCGACTGGTCGCTCTTCGCCAAGCTCGCCCCCGCCCTCGGCCAGGGCTTCGCCGGCCCCGACACGGTCGCCGGCGTGGTCGCCATGCTCGGCTCCGAGGACGGCGCCTTCATCACCGGCACCGAGATCCGCATCGACGGCGGCACGCACTACTAGGGCGGAACGCCGCGCGGCACCCCGCTTCCGCGGGCGGGGATCACCCGCGGAAGCGGTCCCAGAGCCGGGGGAACCGTTCCGCCAGGACGGCTTCGTTCTCGAAGTCCAGCGGAGCGCCCTCCGGCTCCGCCGGTTGCAGCGGGACCCCCAGATCGGGCGCGACCACCCCGGTGAGCTGCTCGTACGCCTCGTCCGCCGCGTACCCCAGCTCCTCCCCGTCCCCGTCGATCTCCTCGTCGAACTCGCCCAGCAGCTCCGCCAGCCGGTCCGGCTCGTGCACGCCGCCCTCGAACACCTCCCGCCCCTGGCCGATCAGCCAGCACCGGAAGTAGTCGAACGCGTCGTCACTGGCCCCGTCGAGGAGCACCCAGGCGGCACCCCACAGCTCCCAGCTGTACGCCCGGTTGTACCGGGACTCGAAATGCCGCGCGAAGTCGAGCACGGAATCCGGATCGAGCCGGGTCAGCCGCTCCACGAGCAGCTCGGCGTGCTCCTCGGGGTCGCCCTCGGCACCCTCGCGCGTGCTGTCGATGATCGCCCAGAACTCCGTCTCGTCCATCACGGGTCCTAGCATCCTGGGTCGGTCCCCGCCCCGCCACCGCGCGTACGGCCAAAGGCCGCCACCGCATACGGCCAAAGACCCCGGCGCACAACGGCCGAAGGCCGGTGTCCGACCCCCTCGCGGGGTGCGGACACCGGCCTTCGCCGTACGTGCGGGGCGCGGGCGGCCCACGGGCCTACAGCCCGTAGCGCTCCCGGGCCTCCTTCACGGCCGAGGCAGGGACCTCGCCGCGGCGCGCGAGCTGGGCCAGCGCGGCGACCACGATCGACTGCGGGTCGACACCGAAGTGGCGGCGCGCACCCTCACGGGTGTCGGACAGGCCGAAGCCGTCCGTGCCCAGCGAGGTGTAGTCCTGCGGGACCCACTGGCTGATCTGGTCCGGCACCTGCCGCATCCAGTCGGAGACCGCCAGGACCGGGCCCGGAGCACCCTCCAGCACCTTGGTGACGTACGGGGTGCGCTCCTCGCCGCGCAGCAGGGCCTCGTCGGCCTCCAGCGCGTCGCGGCGCAGCTCGCCCCACGAGGTGGCGGACCACACGTCGGCGGAGACGTTCCAGTCGGCGGCCAGCAGGCGCTGCGCCTCCAGGATCCAGTGGATCGCCGTACCCGAGGCCATGAGCTGGATCTTCGGGGCGTCGGCGGCCGGGGTCGCCGCACCCTGCTCGGCCAGGTCCGCCGCCGTGTTGAACCGGTACAGACCCTTGACGATGCCCTCTTCCACACCCGCCGGCATGGCGGGCTGCGGCTTCGGCTCGTTGTAGACCGTCAGGTAGTAGAAGACGTCCTCGGGGTTCTCCCCGTACATCCGCTTCAGACCGTCCTTGACGATCACCGCGATCTCGTACGCGAAGGCCGGGTCGTAGTTGAGCGAGGCCGGGTTGGTGGCCGCGATCAGGTGCGAGTGGCCGTCGGCGTGCTGCAGGCCCTCACCGGTCAGGGTGGTGCGGCCGGCGGTGGCGCCCACGATGAAGCCCTTGCCGAGCTGGTCGGCGAGCTGCCACATCTGGTCGCCGGTCCGCTGCCAGCCGAACATCGAGTAGAAGATGTAGAACGGGATCATCGTCTCGCCGTGCGTCGCGTACGACGTGGCGGCGGCGATGAAGTCGGCCATGGCGCCGGCCTCGGTGATCCCCTCGTTGAGGATCTGGCCGTCCTTGGCTTCCTTGTAGTACATCAGCTGGTCGCGGTCGACCGGCTCGTACGTCTGGCCCAGCGGCGAGTAGATGCCGGCCGACGGGAACAGGGACTCCATACCGAAGGTACGGGCCTCGTCGGGGACGATCGGCACCCAGCGGCGGCCGGTCTCCTTGTCCCGCATCAGGTCCTTGACCAGCCGGACGAAGGCCATGGTGGTGGCCATCTCCTGCTTGCCGGAGCCCTTGAGCAGCGGGGCGTAGGACTTGTCCGCCGGCTGCGGCAGGGCCACCTGGTGGACCCGGCGGGCCGGGGCCGGGCCGCCGAGGGCCGCGCGGCGCTCGTGCAGGTAGCGGACCTCGGGGGAGTTCTCGCCCGGGTGGCCGTAGGGAACGACGCCGCTCTCGAAGGCGCTGTCCGGGATCGGGAGTCCGAGCAGGTCGCGCATGCCCTTGAACTCGTCGATGGTCAGCTTCTTCATCTGGTGGTTCGCGTTCTTCGACTCGAACCCGGAACCCAGGGTGTAGCCCTTGACGGTCTGCGCCAGGATGACCGTCGGCGCGCCCTTGTGCTCCAGGGCGGCCTTGTACGCGGCGTAGACCTTGCGGGGCTCGTGGCCGCCGCGCGAGGTGTGGAAGCACTCGGCGATCTTCGCGTCGGTCAGCAGGCCGCCGAGGGCCACCAGGGCCGGGTCGCCGCCGAAGAAGTGCTGGCGGATGTAGGCCGCGTCACGGGTCGCGTACGTCTGGAACTGCGCGTCCGGGGTCTCGCGGAGACGGCGGACCAGGGCGCCCGTGGTGTCGAGCTGGAACAGCTCGTCCCAGGCGGAGCCCCACAGGGTCTTGACGACGTTCCAGCCGGCGCCGCGGAACTGGGCCTCCAGCTCCTGCACGATGCGGAAGTTGGCACGCACCGGGCCGTCGAGGCGCTGCAGGTTGCAGTTGACGACGAAGGTCAGGTTGTCGAGGCGCTCACGGGCCGCGAGGGCCAGGGCGGCGGTCGACTCGGGCTCGTCCATCTCGCCGTCGCCCAGGAAGGCCCAGACGTGCGAGTTGGCGGTGTCCTTGATGTTCCGGTTCTGCAGGTAGCGGTTGAAGCGCGCCTGGTAGATCGCGGAGAGCGGGCCGAGGCCCATGGAGACCGTGGGGAACTCCCACAGCCAGGGCAGTCGGCGCGGGTGCGGGTAGGAGGGGAGGCCGTTGCCGCCGGACTCCTGCCGGAAGTTGTCGAGCTGCTGCTCGGAGATGCGCCCGTCGAGGAAGGCGCGGGCGTAGATGCCGGGGGAGGCGTGGCCCTGGATGTAGAGCTGGTCGCCCGAGCCGTCGGCCTCCTTGCCCCGGAAGAAGTGCTGGAAGCCGGTCTCGTAGAGCCAGGCGGCCGAGGCGAAGGTGGCGATGTGGCCGCCGACGCCGTACTTGGAGCCGCGGGTCACCATGGCGGCCGCGTTCCAGCGGTTCCACGCGGTGATCCTGGCTTCCAGCTCCGCGTCACCGGGGAACTCGGGCTCCGCGGAGGTGGGGATGGTGTTGACGTAGTCCGTCTCCAGCAGCTTCGGCAGGGCGAGCCCGGCGGCCTCGGCGTGCTGGAGGGTACGGCGCATGAGGTACTCGGCACGGCGCGTACCGGCGGCCTGGGCGACTGCGTCGAGGGAGGCCGCCCACTCGGCGGTCTCCTCGGTGTCGCGGTCCGGGAGCTGGTCGAGCTCGCTCGGAAGCTTTGCTACGGGGTCGGCCATCGGTGTGCGCCGCCTTCCAGAGTAAGGAGGGGGGTGAAGAAAGGAACCCTGACGGGCAGGACAGGGTTGACGGACCCGGTTGGGGCCCGCGAAGACTGTAAGACCCTGATCGATGATCGATCAAACAAAAGTGGTCGCGAATTGGTCGAGAAGGCAAAAGTCGGCACCGGGTGCCATAAAAATAGGCACGCGGTGCCGATCAAAACAGGACAAACGGGGTCGTGCGGGGGTTGCTCAGGCGCGCGGCGCGCAGCCCAGAACGTGGCGCTTCACCAGCAGGCCGATGTCCGGATCCTGTCGGCGGAAGGCGTGGATCAGCGCCTCGTGCTCCTCCGCGTACGACTTCTGGACGGTCCCCAGCCAGCGGATCGACAGTGCCGTGAACACCTCGATGCCCAGGCTCTCCCAGGTGTGCAGCAGCACGCTGTTCCCGGCCGCCCGCACCATCTCCCGGTGGAAGCCGACGGTGTGCCGCACCTGCGCGGTCCCGTCGTCCTGCCGGTCGGCGTCCCACAGGGCCTCCACGTGCGGCTCCAGCGCCGAGCAGTCCACCGCCAGCCGCGGGGCCGCCAGCTCCGCGGCGATCTGCTCCAGGCCGGCCCGGACCGGGTAGATCTCCTCCAGGTCCGCCGCCGAGAGGTTCCGTACCCGCACGCCCTTGTTCGGGGCGGACTCGATCAGCCGCAGCGTCTCCAGCTCGCGCAGCGCCTCGCGCACCGGCGTCTGGCTGACCTCCAGCTCCACGGCGATCCGCCGCTCGACGATGCGCTCGCCGGGCTTCCAGCGCCCGCTGACGATCCCCTCCACGATGTGCTCGCGGATCTGCTCGCGCAGCGAGTGCACGACGGGTGGGGTGATCATCGGTGCTTCATCTCCTGAGGGGGCGTGCGCAGCTGAAGATGCGTAGACACGTAGACAATACGGCGGAGTAGCCCCGAGCGAAGCGTTCGCGGCGGGGGCCACCGGGTGAGGCTGGTAACAACGGCGGTGCCGGCGGCCGCGGCGCATACGACGACGGCGCCCCCGCCCGGAGGAGTTCCGGGCGGGGGCGCCGTCGCGTGCCGTGTCACCTGCGGCCTGTCTGCGGCCGCACGCTCGACGTGCCTACAGGCCGAGCTCGACCTCGAACTCGCCGGCTTCCAGGATCGCCTTGACGGCGCTCAGGTAGCGGGCGGCGTCCGCGCCGTCCACCAGACGGTGGTCGTAGGACAGCGTCAGGTACGTCATGTCGCGGACGCCGATGACGGTGCCCTCGGCGGTCTCGATGACCGCCGGACGCTTGACGGTGGCGCCGATGCCCAGGATGGCGACCTGGTTCGGCGGCACGATGACGGTGTCGAACAGCGCACCGCGCGAGCCGGTGTTGCTGATGGTGAAGGTCGCGCCCGACAGCTCGTCCGGCGTGATCTTGTTGCCGCGGACCTTGCCGGCCAGGTCGGCGGTGGCCTTGGAGATGCCGGCCAGGTTGAGGTCGCCCGCACCCTTGATGACCGGGGTCATCAGGCCCTTCTCGGAGTCCACGGCGATGCCGATGTTCTCCGAGTCGAAGTAGGTGATGGTGCCCTCGTCCTCGTTGATCCGGGCGTTGACGACCGCGTGGGCCTTCAGCGCCTGGGCCGCGGCCTTGACGAAGAACGGCATCGGGGAGAGCTTGACGCCCTCACGGGCCAGGAAGCCCGCCTTGGCCTTCTCGCGCAGCTTCATGATCTTGGTGATGTCCACCTCGATCACGGAGGACAGCTGGGCCTGCCCGTGCAGCGCCTTCATCATGTTGTCGCCGATGACCTTGCGCATGCGGGTCATCTTGACGGTCTGACCGCGCAGCTCGGACACTGCGGCGGCCGGGGCCTTGGCGGCCGGGGCGGCAGCGGCGGCGGCCGGCGCCGGGGCGGCGGCAGCGGCCTTGGCGGCCTCGGCGGCGGCCAGGACGTCCTGCTTGCGGATACGTCCGCCGACACCGGTGCCGGTGACCGTGTTCAGGTTGACGCCGGACTCCGAGGCGAGCTTGCGCACCAGCGGGGTCACGTACGCGCTCTCGTCACCGGAGACCGCCGGGGCGGCCGGGGCGGCGACCGGAGCGGCAGCCTGGACCGGGGCCGGAGCGGCGACCGGGGCGGCAGCCTGGACCGGAGCCGGGGCGGCGACCGGGGCGGCAGCCTGGACCGGGGCCGGGGCGGCCACGGGGGCGGCCGGAGCCGGAGCGGCGGCCGGGGCCGGGGCGGCCGGCGCGGCCGGAGCCGCACCGGCGACACCGATCACGGCGAGACGGGCGCCGACCTCGGCGGTCTCGTCCTCGCCCACCAGGATCTCCAGCAGGGTGCCGGAAACCGGCGCCGGGATCTCGGTGTCGACCTTGTCGGTGGAGACCTCCAGCAGCGCCTCGTCGGCCTCGACCGACTCGCCGACGGCCTTCAGCCAACGGGTGACGGTGCCCTCGGTGACGGACTCGCCCAGGGCGGGCAGGGTCACGTCGGTGCCGGACGCGGCCGGGGCAGCGGCGGCGGGAGCCGGGGTCTCGGCCGGTGCGGGGGCGGCCGGGGCCTCGGCGACGGGGGCCTCGGCCACCGGGGCCGGAGCGGCCGGGGCCTCGGCGGCGGCGGGCTCGGCGGCCGGAGCGGCAGCCTCGGCCGGTGCGCCGGAGCCGTCGTCGATGACGGCGAGCTCGGCGCCGACCTCGACGGTCTCGTCCTCGGCGACCTTGATGGACGCCAGGATGCCGGAGACGGGGGAGGGGATCTCGGTGTCGACCTTGTCGGTCGAGACCTCGAGCAGCGGCTCGTCGGCCTCGACGCGCTCGCCCTCGGCCTTCAGCCAACGGGTGACAGTGCCCTCGGTGACGCTCTCACCGAGCGCCGGAAGGGTTACGGAAACCGCCATGGTTTCTGTTGCTCCTAACGGAATTGCGGAAATGGTCGGTCGTCGCGCCCGTGACTGGATCAGTCGTGTGCGTGCAGCGGCTTGCCGGCCAGGGCCAGGTGGGCCTCGCCGAGCGCCTCGTTCTGGGTCGGGTGCGCGTGGATGAGCTGCGCGACCTCGGCCGGCAGGGCCTCCCAGTTGTAGATCAGCTGGGCCTCGCCGACCTGCTCGCCCATCCGGTCACCGACCATGTGGACGCCGACCACGGCACCGTCCTTGACCTGGACGAGCTTGATCTCGCCCGCGGTCTTCAGGATCTTGCTCTTGCCGTTGCCCGCCAGGTTGTACTTCAGGGCCACGACCTTGTCCGCGCCGTAGATCTCCTTGGCCTTGGCCTCGGTGATGCCGACGGAGGCGACCTCAGGGTGGCAGTACGTGACGCGCGGCACACCGTCGTAGTCGATCGGGACGGTCTTCAGACCGGCCAGACGCTCCGCCACCAGGATGCCCTCGGCGAAACCGACGTGCGCGAGCTGCAGGGTCGGGACGAGGTCACCGACGGCCGAGATGGTCGGCACGTTGGTCTGCATGTACTCGTCGACCAGGACGTAGCCGCGGTCCATCGCGACGCCCTGCTCCTCGTAGCCCAGGCCCTGGGAGACCGGGCCGCGGCCGATGGCGACCAGCAGCACCTCGGCCTCGAAGGTCTTGCCGTCGGCGAGGGTGACCCGCACGCCGTTCTCGGTGTACTCGGCCTTGTCGAAGAAGGTGCCGAGGTTGAACTTGATGCCGCGCTTGCGGAAGGCGCGCTCAAGGATCTTGGAGCTGTTCTCGTCCTCGACCGGGACGAGGTGCTTCAGGCCCTCGATGACGGTGACGTCGGTGCCGAAGGACTTCCACGCGGAGGCGAACTCGACGCCGATGACGCCGCCGCCCAGGATGATCGCCGACTCCGGGACCCGGTCCAGGACCAGCGCGTGGTCGGAGGAGATGATCCGGTTGCCGTCGATGGTCAGACCCGGCAGCGACTTCGGCACGGAGCCGGTCGCGAGCAGGACGTGGCGGCCCTGGATGCGCTGCCCGTTCACGTCGACGGAGGTCGGGGAGGACAGCCGGCCCTCGCCCTCGATGTAGGTCACCTTGCGGGAGGCGACCAGGCCCTGCAGACCCTTGTACAGGCCGGCGATGACGTCGTCCTTGTACTTGTGCACACCGGCGATGTCGATGCCCTCGAACGAGGTCTTCACGCCGAACTGCGCGGCCTCGCGCGCCTGGTCCGCGATCTCGCCCGCGTGCAGCAGAGCCTTCGTGGGGATGCAGCCGTTGTGCAGGCAGGTGCCGCCGAGCTTGTTCTTCTCGATCAGGGCAACGTCCAGACCCAGCTGGGCAGCCCGCAGGGCCGCGGCGTAGCCGCCACTGCCACCGCCGAGGATCACTAGGTCGAAAACGGTGCTGGCGTCGTTCGCCACGTCACGTCCTCCATGCATGTGCGCCGGGCACCGGTCCTCTCACGACCGGGCGGCGGCTGGTATTCGGCCGCTTATTTTCGGCCCTGTGGTGGGGGCCCTGTCCTGCCGAGGACCCATCTTCGCATGACCGAACAAACAGCGCGGCCCCGGGCTTCCCGGCCCGGGGCCGCGCATGATCTCCGGTCTCCTCCGGGTGCTAGCCCAGGTCGCCGGTGGCGGTGCGCTCGGCCAGCCGGACCAGGGTCCGCACCGCGGAGCCGGTGCCGCCCTTGGGGGTGTAGCCGTAGGGCGCGCCCTCGTGGAAGGCCGGGCCCGCGATGTCCAGGTGCGCCCAGGTGATGCCCTCGCCCACGAACTCCTGCAGGAACAGGCCGGCCACCAGGCCGCCGCCCATCCGCTCGCCCATGTTGGCGATGTCGGCGGTGGGGGAGTCCATGCCCTTGCGCAGGTCGGCGGGGAGCGGCATCGGCCAGGACGCCTCGCCGACCTCCTCGGCGATCTCGTGGACCGAGGTCCGGAAGGCGTCGTCGTTGGCCATGATGCCGAAGGTGCGGTTGCCCAGCGCCAGCACCATCGCGCCGGTCAGGGTCGCCACGTCGACGATCGCGTCCGGGTTCTCCTCGGAGGCCCGGGTCAGCGCGTCGGCCAGGACCAGGCGGCCCTCGGCGTCGGTGTTCAGCACCTCGACGGTCTTGCCGCTGTACATGCGCAGCACGTCACCGGGGCGGGTGGCGGAGCCGGACGGCATGTTCTCGGCGAGCGCCAGCCAGCCGGTGACGTTGACCGGCAGGCCCAGCTTGGCCACCGCGACCACGGCGGAGAACACGGCGGCGGCGCCGGACATGTCGCACTTCATGGTCTCGTTGTGGCCGGCCGGCTTGAGGGAGATGCCGCCCGAGTCGTAGGTGATGCCCTTGCCGACGAAGGCGAGGTGCTTCTCCGCGTCCGGGTGGGTGTAGGCGATCTTGACCAGGCGCGGCGGGTTCTCCGAGCCCTTGCCGACGCCCATGATGCCGCCGTAGCCGCCCTTGACGAGCGCCTTCTCGTCCAGCACCTGGACCTTGATGCCGAGCTCCTTGGCCGTGGTCTGGGCCACGGCGGCGAAGGCCTCGGGGGTCAGGTCGTTCGGCGGGGTGTTGATCAGGTCGCGGGCGATGTTCACCTCGGCGGCGACGATCTTGGCGCGCTCGGCGGCGGCCTTGTGCTCCTTGTCGCGCGGCTTCGCACCCAGCAGGGCCACCTCGGCGAGCGGCAGCTTGGGGCCGCCGTTCTCCTTGGCCTTCTTCTCGCCGCCCTGGTACGCGGTGAAGGCGTACGCGCCCAGCAGCGCGCCCTCGGCGACGGCGGTGACGGCGGAGGCGTCCTCCAGCGGCAGGGCGAAGGCGGCCTTCTTGGCGCCGGACAGGGCGCGGGCGGCGACGCCGGCGGCCCGGCGGAGCGTCTCCTCGTCGTAGGACTCGTCGCTCTCCGGGAGCGGGCCGAGGCCGACCGCCAGCACGACCGGGACCTTCAGGCCGGCCGGCGCGGGCACCTTGGTGACCTCGCCCTCGGAGCCCGAGGCACCCAGGGCGTCGAGCACGGCGGCGAGCTTTCCGTCGAACGCCGTGTCCACGGCCTCGGCGCCGGTGGCGACGACGGGGCCCTTGGCGCCCTTCGCCACGCCGACCACGAGGGCGTCGGCGCGCAGCGTCGCGGCGCCTGCAGTGCTGAGAGTCAGAGCAGTCACGGTAGTGAGGTCTCGCTTCCGTATGTGTGATGTGGGGCTGTGGCCCATGCCGGGGTCGCCGGCCGTCCGCGATCGTACTTCCGGCCCGGGCGGCCGCCGGAACCGAGCGTACGCGTACGCCGTCGCGCGCACGGCACTCGAAGGTTTGGCAAGTTGTTCGATCAATGCGCCGTCAGATTCACCCATCCGTGGTGACTGTTCAAGGTTTGCCTATTGGAATGGGCGGGGTCCGACAGACTCAAGCCACTCTCGCAAGGGGACGCGGGGTCCCTTTGCATGATTTCCACAGAGCCTCCCCGGCCCGGCACCGACCGCCAGGGCCGTGTCGAGGGATGCCTGCGGGGGGAAAGGCCGACATGGTCAAAAGGAACCGGATGAACAGGGCTGCCGCCGTATGGGCCGCGGCAGCTCTCGTCTCCGTCGCAGCACCCGTGGTCCCGTCCGCGGCGGCGCTCGCGCCGTCCGCCGAGGCCGCGGATGCCGTACAGGCCGCCGAGGCGGCCACCACACCCCGGATCGACCTGAAAGTGCTGGTCGTCGACGACGGCGGCAGCTCGATCGAGGCGATCACCGCGGAGCTGAAGGACACCGGGGTCCCCTTCACCCGCATCGAACTGGGCAGCGCCGACCGCCCGGTCATCAACCAGGCCTTCCTCAGCGAGGCCAGGGACGCCACCACCGGCCGGCCGCGCGCCAAGTACCAGGGCGTGGTCCTGCCCAACGAGAACCCCTTCGGCGAGGGCTCGGCCGAGATGGCCGCGCTCACCGCGTACGAGACGACGTACGGGATCCGCCAGGTCGACGCCTACACCTGGGCCCACCCCGGCGTCGGCCTGGAATACACCGACAACGGCGGCTACGCCGGCGAGCTCGACGGCACCAAGGCGGCGATCACCCCGGCCGGCCAGGCGGGCCCCTTCGGCTACCTCGGCGGCGAGGTCACCTTCGAGGACAATTCGAGCCTCATCCCCGAAAGCTACGGCTTCATGGGGAAGCCGCGCCCCGGCTACACCAGCTACCTCGACGCACCCGTCGGCTCCGGCCGCGCCTCGCTGCTCGGCGAGTACGTCCACGACGGGCGCACCGAGCTCGTCGTCACCTTCGGCTACAACCAGTACCAGCGGCAGTACCGGCTGCTCGCCCGGGGCATCGTGGAATGGCTCACCCAGGGCGTCCACCTCGGCCAGAGCCGCAACTACTTCGCCGTCCACGTCGACGACGTCTTCGCCCCCGACGCCCGCTGGAACACCGACCTGAACTGCACCCCGGGCGACTACGCCTGCGCCGGCGGCGAGGGCCTGGAGAGCGAGATCCGGATGACCGCCGCCGACGCGGTGTACGCGGCCCAGTGGCAGCAGCAGCAGAACTTCAGGCTGGACATGGTCTTCAACGCGGGCGCCGGCGAGGAGTGGAAGACCGAGCACGGCGGCACCGACGCGCTCACCACCCAGCTCCTCGCCGACCGGGCCAAGTACCGGTGGGTCAACCACACCTACACCCACCCCTTCCTCGGCTGCGTCCAGGACACCACCGCCGTCCCGTGGAAGTGCACCCTCAACGCGCAGGGCCAGCCCCAGTACATGAGCCGCTCCGAGATCTCCGCGCAGATCCGCGACAACCACAACTGGGCCACCGCCCGGGGCATCCAGCTGGACCGCTCCGAACTGGTCACCGGCGAGCACTCCGGCCTGAAGACCCTCCCGCAGCAGCCGCAGGACAACCCCAACCTGGCCGGCGCCCTCGCCGACAACGGGGTCAGGTGGATCGCCAGCGACAACTCCCGTGAACCCGTCCAGCGGGCCGTCGGCAACGCCCTCACCGTGCCCCGCCACCCGATGAACGTGTACTACAACACGGGCACCAACAAGGAGATGGCCGACGAGTACAACTGGGTCTACACCAGCCGGGCCGACGGCGGCAGCGGCATCTGCGAGGACAACCCCCTCTCCACCTGCCTGCCCGCGCCCCTCGACGCCGACACCGGCTACCTGCAGTACATCGTCCCGCAGGAGGCCCGGACCGCACTCCGGCACGTCATGGCCAACGACCCCCGGCCGCACTACGTCCACCAGTCCAACCTGGCGGAGGACCGCACCCTCTACCCCGTCCTCGACGAGGTGCTCGGCACCTACCGCACCCTGTACGCGGCCAACACCCCGCTGGTGAACCAGAGCCAGAAGGACACCGGCACCGAGCTCCAGCGCCGGGCCGCCTGGGACAAGGCCCTCGCCGACAACAAGGTCACCGCCTACCGCGTCGGCTCCACGGTCACGGTCAAGGCCCCCTCCGGCGTCCTCGCCCCGGTCACCGCCCCCGAGGGCACCCGCAAGCAGCTGCTCCTCGGCACCACCGCGTACGGCACCGCCTACGCCGGCACCCGCTCGACCTGGACCGGCCCGGAGTTCCTCCAGTCGGCCGTCACGCTCAAGCTGCCCAGCTGACCCGGATCGCCCCGCGCGGCCGGGCGGGTACCCCCCGCCCGGCCGCCCCTCCGCCCTGCCCGGGAACCGGCCGAACCGCTCCCGGAGGCGATACCGAGTCCGGAACAACCGTCCTTGGGGGGACACAGACCCATGAGCCATGGGCGTCACGTCACCATGCTCACCGAAGGCACGTACCCGCACGTCCACGGGGGCGTCAGCACCTGGTGCGACCAGCTCGTCAGGGGCATGCCGGAAGTCGACTTCAACGTCACGGCCCTCACCGGCACCGGACGCGAACCGGTCGCCTGGCAACTGCCCCGCAACGTCTACCGGCACACCGCCTTCCCGCTCTGGGGCCCGCCGCCCGCCCGGAGCCGCCGCACCGCACTCCGCGGCCGCGCGCACCGCCGCTTCCTCGGCCTCTACGAGCAGTTCCTGCTCTCGCTCCTCGATCCCGCACACGGCGGTCCGGACTTCGGCGCCGCCCTCCGCGAACTCGCCCTGCTCGCCCGGTCCGGGCGGCTCGCCCCGGCCCTGCGCTCGGAATCGGTCCTGCGCACCCTGATGGCCGTATGGACCCGCCCGGACCTGCCCACGGCCGGCGCCCGCCCCACCGTCCACGACGCCCTCACCGCCACCGACCTGCTCGAACACGCACTGCGACCGCTCACCGTCCGGATCCCCCCGGACAGCGTCGCGCACGCCGTCAGCAGCGGCCTCGCCACCCTCCCGGCACTCGCCGCGAAATACCTCGACGAGGTGCCGTTCCTCCTCACCGAGCACGGCATCTACCTGCGCGAACGCTATCTGGGCTACCGCAGCGACCGGCAGCGCTGGCCGGTCAAGGCCCTGCTGCTCGGCTTCTACCGGGAGCTCAACTCCGAGGGTTACCGCCAGGCCGACCTGATCACCCCCTGTAACCGCTACAACCGCCGCTGGGAGGAACGCGGCGGCGCACCCGCCGACCGGATCCGCACCGTCTACAACGGCGTGGACCCGCACCGCTTCCCCGAAGCCGGACCGGAACCGGAGGCGCCCACCCTCAGCTGGTGCGGCCGCATCGACCCGATCAAGGACCTGGAAACCCTGATCCGCGCCTACGCGTTCATGCGCGAGGAGCTCCCGGAACTCCGGCTCCGGCTGTTCGGGCCCGTCCCGGCCGGCTGCGAGGACTACCGGCTGCGGCTGGAGAAACTCGCCGCCGAGCTCGGCGTCACGGACGGGATCAGCTACGAGGGCCGCATCGACCGGGTCGCGGACGCCTACGCGGCCGGCAGCGTGGTGATGCTCTCCAGCATCAGCGAGGGCTTCCCGTTCAGCATCATCGAGGCCATGTCCTGCGGGCGGACCACCGTCTCCACGGACGTGGGCGGCGTCCGCGAGGCCGTCGGCGACACCGGACTGGTCGTCCCGCCCCGGGAACCGGAGACCATGGCCCGGGCCACGCTGGCCCTGCTCCGGGACGACGCGCGCCGCGCCGAACTGGGGCGGCTGTCCCGGCTGCGGGTGGTGGAGAAGTTCACCCTGCACCAGTCCGTGGACGGCTTCCGGCACATCTACCGCGAACTGGCCGGCCGGCCCGTGGTCCTCCCGCCGCACCACCCCGGCGGCACGGGTCCGTCCCGGCAACGGGAGCTGGCCGCCGAGGGGAGCACCTGGTGAGCGGATCCCTCTGGCTCAAACCCCCCGGCCCCGGCGCCGGCACCCTCCCCGCGGTCCCGCGGCCGCGCGGCGCCCCGGCCGGGGCCCCGGCCGCCGACCCGATGGAGGAACTCGCCGGCCGGCTCGGCACCTTCGTCTCCGCAGCCGTGCACCCCGACGAGATCGCGGCCGTCCTGGAGTCCGACGGCATGACGGACGAACACATCCGCCTCGCCTACGGCCGCGAGGACTCCTTCACCCTCGCCGAGGACCTGTACGCCCGGGTCCCGCGCGCGTTCCCCGAGCCGGCCGCCCCGGCCGACCCCTGGCGGGTCTCCCTGCTCGCCTGCCTCCTCCGAGGGGTGATCTTCGTCCTGCCCGGGCTGGCCTACCTGCTGGGCGGGCCGCTCCTGGAGGGCCCGCCCGACCGCCTCGGGCTGCCCGCCGGAACGGTCACCCTCCTCGCGGGCGCGCTGATCGGCTGGGTCTGGGACCAGACGCTGTCCCACCGGGCGTACTCCTGGCTGGGGCTCGGCGACCGCGCCGCCGCGGGCCGCACCCTGCTGGTGGGCGCCCCGGCCGGTGCGCTGCTGGGCGCGGCCGCCGCGTGCGCGGTGCCCGGCGGACCTGCCTTCTCGTACGCCTTCGCGGCCGGGCAGGCGGTCTACGTCGGTGCCGCGACGGTGCTGCTGGTCCTCGGCCGGGAGCGGCTGCTCCTCTTCGCGCTGGCGCCGATGGCGGCCGGCGCGGCGGCCTCGCTCGCCGTGGACCTGCCGGCCGCCCTCCGGATCCTCCTGCTGTTGCTGTCCCTGCTGGGGGCGTGCGCGCTGGCGGTACGGGAACTGCCGGTGGCGGCGGGCGTACGGGCGGTCCGGTCGGCACTGCGGCGGCCCCTGGCGCGGCGTCCGGGGGAGGGCCAGGTGCGGTGGCGGGTGCTGCGCGGCACGGAGGACGACTTCACCCCGCGCGGGCCGCGGCTGGCGGACTCGGTGCCGTTCGGGCTGTTCGGCCTGGGCACCGGTCTGCTGGTGCTGTACGCCGCGCTGGGCGAGGTGCTGGCCGGGGCGGCGCCGACGGCGGTCGCGCTCACCCTGAGCATGGGACCCGCGGAATGGCTGCTGCACCGGTTCCGCAGCGGCAGCCTGACCGGTCTGCGGGCGGCCCGCTCCCCGGGTGCGTTCCGCCGGACGATGCTGGCGACACTGGCCCGCTGCCTGGCCGCGTACCTGGGGGTCGTGCTGGTGCTGGGCGTGGTGGGCACCCTGCTGTGGCCCGGCGCCCCGCAGGTCACCGCCTCCCGCGTGGCGATCCTCCTCCTGCTGGCCACGGTGATGTGGAGCGGTCTGCTGCTGCAGTCCTTCGGGGCGATCCGGATCGCGGCGGCGGTGGTGGCGGGCGCGGCGCTGATCCAGGCCGCGGTGGTCCTGTTCGGCCTGGCCCCGGCGCGCACGGCCCAACTCGCCGTGGCCGCCACCACCGCCGTGGCCCTCTCGTCCCTCGCCTGCGTCCTCCTCGGCCGCGCCACGTCCCACCGCTGACGGCTCCCGCCCTGCGGTCTCCCGACCGGACCCCGCCGCGCCGTGTGGGTGCCGGCCGTCGCCCCGGCCGGGCGGGGCTCGCGCCGTTCACGCGGCCGTGTGGGTGCCGGCCGTTGCCCCGGCCGGGCGGGGCTCGTGCCGTTCACGCGGCCGTGTGGGTGCCGGCCGTTGCCCCGGCCGGGCGGGGCTTGGCGGCGCTACGCCGCGCCGTGTGGGCAGGCGTGCCGCAGGGCGGCACGGGTGGGCACACGGCACGACGGCGCGCGCCGGACGCGCAGCGTGTGCCTTGGCCCCGACCCCGCACGACGGGGTCGGACCCCGCTCCGGGCGGAGCTCCGCTCCTGGCGGTGCCGGGTCCGGCGGAGCCGGTGCTTCGCCCCAGGGGCGGCGGCTCCGGCGGAGCGAGCCATCGCTTCGGCGGGGCGGGAGCGTTGCCTGCTGGGCGGCGTTCCGGTGTGCCCACCCGTTCCGCCCTGCGGAACGCCTGCCCACACCTCGGCGGGGCGCCTGCCCACACCTCGGCGGGGCGGCGCCCCATACCTCGGGCGGGGCAGGGCCCCTGCGGGGCGGCTGCCCACACCTCGGCGGGGCGGCGCCCCACACCTCGGGCGGGGCAAGGCCCTGCGGAACGCCTGCCGACGCCTCGGCGGAGCCGGCGTCCATGCCTCGGCGGAGGCGCCGCCCGCCTCGGCGGAGGTGACCGTCCGTCCTCGAACCCCACGGAGTGAACATGCTGCTGGTCCCCTACTACGAGCACCCCGCCGAGCAGCCCGCCGCATGGGCCGCCCTCGTGCGGGCCGCCGACCGTCTGCATTCCGTCGTCGTCAACCCGGCCAACGGCCCCGGCGACGCCCCCGACGCCGCGTTCGCCGCGGCCGCGGCACGGCTGCGCGACGCCGGAGTCGCCGTCCTCGGCTACGTCGACACCGACTACGGCCGCCGCCCGCACGCCGACGTCGTACAGGAGCTGCTCCGGCACCGCGACTGGTATGCCACCGACGGCGCGTTCCTCGACCAGGCCGCAGCCGGTGCCGAGTGCCTGCCGCACTACCGCCGGCTCGCCGTCGCAGCCCGCGCGGCCGGCGCCCGTACCCTCGTCCTCAACCACGGCACCCACCCGCACCACCCCGGCTTCGCCGAGATCGCCGACCTGCTGGTCACCTTCGAGGGACCCTGGGAGGTCTACCGGGACGCGGCGGCCGGCGCACTGCCGGAATGGACCGCCGGGCATCCGGCCACCCGGTTCTGCCACCTCGTCCACGGGGTGCCGCCCGGCACCGCCCCCGCCGCCGTCTCCGCGCTCGCCGCGGCCCGGCACGCCGGCGTGCACTGTGCGGTGTCCGGTACGGGGGCGCACCCGTGGCGGACCCTTCCCCGGGGCATGTGACGGCCGCTCAGACCGGCAGGACCACGTGTACCCGGTAGCCCCCGCCGTAGCGCGGCCCCGCGAAGCAGGTGCCGCCCAGCGCCCCGGCCCGCTCGCGCATGCCGAGCAGTCCGTGCCCGCCGGACGCCTGTGGGGATGCCGACGCCGAGGATGCCGAGGATGCCGAAGATGCCGAGGAAACGGATGTCGGGGAAGCCGATGCCGTGGAGGCCGCTGCCGCGGAGGCCGGGACGGTGGCCGGCTCGGGGACGTCCGCACCGCCGTCGTCCAGGACCGTGATCTCCACCGACGTACCCACCCGCACCACGCTGACCTCGGCCTTCGCATCCGGCCCGGCGTGCTTGCGGACGTTGGTCAGCGCCTCCTGGATGACCCGGTACGCCGCCAGGTCCACCGCGGCCGGCAGTGCCGGCTTCTCCTCCCCGCCCTGCTGGACGGCCACCTGCACCGGCAGCCCGGCGTTCCGGAAGGTGTCCACCAGGTCGTCGAGCACGCCCAGCCCCGGCGCCGGCTCGGTCGGCGCCTCCGGGTCGCCGGACTGCCTCAGCAGCCCGACCGTGGCCCGCAGTTCGTTCAGCGCCGACCGGCTCGCCTCCCGGACGTGCGCGAGGGCCTCCTTCGCCTGGTCCGGCCGTTTGTCCATCACGTGCGCGGCCACCCCGGCCTGCACGTTGACCAGCGCGATGTGGTGGGCGACCACGTCGTGCAGGTCCCGGGCGATCCGCAGCCGCTCCTCGGCGACCCGCCGCCGGGCCTCCTCCTCGCGGGACCGCTCCGCGCGGTCGGCCCGCTCCTGGATGGCGTCGATGAACGCCCGGCGGCTGCGCACCGCGTCCCCGGCCGCGGCGGCCATCCCGGTCCAGGCGAAGATCGCCACGTTCTCCTGCGCGTACCAGGGCAGCGGTCCGACGAGCATGGCCACCCCGGTCAGCCCGGTCATGGTGAGCAGCCCGAGCCGCCAGGTGGTGGGCCGGTCGGTCCGCGAGGCCACCGTGTAGAGGGCGACCACCGCGCAGAAGGCGACCGGCGCCCGCGGTTCCCCGGTGGCGAGCTCCAGCAGGGTCAGCTTGACCGTGGCGGCGAGCACGCTCCGGGGCCGGCGCCTCCGCAGGACCAGCGCCGCCGCCCCGAGCACCATCAGCACCAGCGAGAAGGGGTGCGGGGTCCGGGTCCCGAAGGTGGGCCCGTGCGGCCCGTGCGGGTCGGCGAAGGATCCGACGAACATGGAGACGAGCACCCCGAACGCGAGCAGCGCGTCGGTCGCCAGCGGATGCGCCGTCATCCACTCGCGGGTGAAGCAGACCGCTCCGCCGCCCGGCCGGGTACGCGGCGCGAGGTGTTTCGTCAGCATCCCGATACGGTACGGCCTCGCGCTCAGAGTGGGTAACGCTCCAGCGCGGCCGGTCCGCCCACGTTCCGCATCATGCGTCGCAGCACCCTCACGGCCGTCGCGTAGTCGGCGTCGTCGATGCCGTCGTGGATGCGGGCGCGCAGCCCCGGCAGGATCTCCTTGACCTCCGCGTGGGCCCGCCGGCCCGGTTCCGCCAGCCACAGCCGCCCCTCGGCGTCGCGGGTGAGCAGCCCCCGTGCGACCAGGTCCTGGGCGTCCTCCGCCGGCCGGTCCTGAGGGAGGAGGTAGGGGCTCAGCAGCTCGGCCAGTTCGGCGGGGGTCCGGCCCGTGCCGTCCGCCGAGAGGTCCTCCGGGTGGAGGTAGCGGATCGTCCAGTACTGGGGCTGGGTCAGGCCGAATTCGCCGAGCCTGCCGCGGATGTACGCGATGACCTCGCGGTGGACGGCGTCGGAGACGCTGCCGATGGGCTGGCGGGCCAGGACGGCGGGGTCGTTCTCGCGGTCGGCCCTGTCCTTCTCGCCCATCGGTCCGGCCCCGCCCTCCGCGTCAGTCGTGCCCGCGGTGCCGGTCGTGCCCGCTGTGCCGGTCGTCCCCGTCGTGTCGGTGGTCATCCCGATTCCTCCCCGTGGTGCGCACCGTGTGCGCGATCGATGCATCCAGCATGCAACCTCAAGGCCGGTCGAGGTCAACCCGACCGGGAGGGGACCGACCGGTCCCGCTGCGGCTGCTGCCGGTGCCGGAGCCGGTACCGCAGCGGGTGCCGGACCCGGACCCGGTGCAGGTTCCGCGGCCGTCCCCCCTGCCGGGAACCCGCAGCCGACAGCATCGCGCACACCGCCGCGACCGCGGCGATGGCCGCGAGGTGTTCCTTGCCCGCCAGGTTGTCCTTCACCAGCAGCTCGACGCCCATCAGCAGCACCACCGCGCCCCCGGTGACGTACGCCCCGTAGCGCCAGCACACGTACACCGAGAGGCCGACCACGGCCGCCGAGGGCCCGGTGTCGACGATCAGCCGGTCGGAGTCCGGAAGGCCCAGCGGGTGGTGCGGCCCGAGCGCGAGCCCGACCCGAGCGTACGTGGTCCCCGCGAGCGTGGCGACGTAGCCGATCAGCAGGGTCCGCCGCCAGCCGACGCAGATCTCCGCGATCCCGAAGACCAGCAGCATCTGCGCCAGCGCACCCCACACGGGCAGGTCCAGGGCGGGCACGAAGAGGGACAGCGGGGTCCGCAGCAGGGCCAGCCACAGCGGGTCGGACGCCCTCACCGACCCGAGGTCCTGCACGAACGCGAAGCCCCACCGCTGGTTCTGCACGATCTGGAACACCAGCGTCAGACAGACCGCCCCGAGGGACATCGGGACGGCCCGCCACCCGCGCCGGACCAGTGCGGAGCGCACGGTCCGGTACAGCGGACCCCATTCGGCCGCGACGAAGCGGCGCACGGCCGGAAGGGTCAACGCCCGGTCCCCAGGTGCTTGCGGTGAACCCACTTGGGGAGCCCCGGAGCCTCCAGGAAACCTTCGGCACGCCCGGCCGCCAAACCGATGCGCAGCAGGTCGGAACTCTTCTCGAAGAGCATGAACCGGGGTTCCCAGATCGGCCGGTACTTGGCGTTCGCCCGGTACAGGGACTCGATCTGCCACCAGCGCGAGAAGAACGACAGCAGCGAGCGCCACAGCCGCAGCACCGGGCCCGCACCGAGGCGGGAGCCGCGCTCGAAGACGGACCGGAACATGGCGAAGTTCAGCGAGACCTGGGTGACGCCGATTTCCCGGGAACGTTCAAGGAGTTCGATGACCATGAACTCCATCAGGCCGTTCTCGGAGTCCCGGTCACGGCGCATCAGGTCCAGCGACAGGCCGGCCGGACCCCACGGCACGAAGGACAGCAGCGCCCGCAGCCGCCCGCTGCCGTCGGTGCACTCCAGCATCACGCACTGCCCGTCGGCGGGGTCGCCGAGCCGGCCCAGTGCCATCGAGAAGCCGCGCTCGGTGGCGCCGTCCCGCCAGTCGTCGGCACGTCGCAGCAGCTCGGCCATCTGCTCGGCCGGGATGTCCGCGTGCCGCCGGATCCGCACCTCGTAGCCGGCCCGCTTCACCCGGTTGTACGCCTGCCGTACGGTCCGCATGGCGCGGCCCTCCAGGGTGAACTCGGCGGTCTCCACGATCGCTTCGTCGCCCAGTTCGAGCGCGTCCAGGCCGTGCCGGGCGTAGACGGTGCCGGCCTCCTCGCTCGCGCCCATCACCGCCGGCACCCAGCCGTGCTCGCGGGCCTCGGCCAGCCACGGTTCGATGGCGCCCGGCCATGCCTCGGGGTCGCCGATCGGGTCGCCGGAGGCCAGCGAGACCCCGCCCACCACCCGGTAGGTGACGGCGGCCTTGCCGGTGGGGGACCAGATCACCGACTTCTCGCGGCGCAGCGCGAAGTAGCCGAGCGAGTCCCGGTCGCCCTGCCGGGCGAGCAGCGTGCGCAGCCGCTCCTCGTCCTCCTCGGTGAGCGGGTCGACCGCCCGGCGGGACCGGAACGCGGCCAGCAGCACGGCGAGCAGCAGCAGGAAGGACATGAAGTTGATGAAGACGTCCACCCAGCCGGGGGTGACGATGCCCCGGTAGCCGTGGTCGCTCTCGGCGAGGGTGATCAGGCGCATCACCCCGTACCGCCAGCGGGCCATGAAGCCGGCCTCCGCGCCGTCCCCGGCGGTGTTGGTGAGGCCGACCAGCAGCGCCGCGACCAGCGAGGTGACGAGCAGTCCGACCGCCGCCACGGCCGCGGCCAGCTTCGGGTTGGACCGGTCGCCCTTGGCGTAGAACTCGCGGCGGCCCAGCAGCAGGGCGCCGACGAACGCGGCGGTCAGGCCGAGGGACACCCAGTTCTGCGCGTGCGAGCGGATTTCCGGGTCGGTGGCGCAGTAGTACGCCAGGAACACCGTCAGCAGGCCGCTGATCACCAGGTTCAGGATCCAGGCGGCCCGCTTGCGGCGGCCCGTGGTCACCGCGAGGAAGAGCGAGAACAGGCCGGACCCGAAGCCGGCGGTCAGCAGGTACGGGGTGAAGTAGCTGGCGGTGTTGTGGGCGCGCAGGTCCTGCCCGAGCGAAACCCAGACCGCGCTGAGGAAGTTGACGAAGGTGACGGCCCGCAGGTACCAGACCGCGAACGCGGCCGCCCGCACGGACCGTTTGCTCCCCCGGCCGGCTCCCGTGCCGGTGCTGCCGGTGCTTCCCCTGGTTGCCTCGGTGGTTCCGCCGGTGGGCGCACGGCCGGGGGCGCGGTCGTACTGCCGGACGGGGTCTGCGCTGGTCAAACGGACCTCTCCCATGAAAAGCGATCATATGGGGCGTCGCGCGTCACGGCAGAGCCGGGGAGCGGCGCCCTGCCGGGGCCGCCGCCCCGGACACTCAGCCCGTCTTCTCCGCCTTCTCCGGCATGTCGGCCCCGTCGGCCGAGTCCGCGCGGTGGGCCGCGTCGGCCTGTTCGGCCTCCCCGGCCCGGTCGGCGTCCCGCTCGGGCAGCTCCGCCGCGAGCGCCGCGGCGGCCTGGACCAGCGGGAGCGCCAGCAACGCCCCGGTTCCTTCGCCCACTGTGACGCCGTGGTCGAGCAGAGGGTTGAGCGCCATCCGGTCCAGTGCCTTGGCCTGTGCCGGTTCACCGCTGGCCTGGCCCGCCAGCCACCAGTCCGGGGCGCGGAACGCGGCCCGCTGCGCCACCAGGGCGCAGGCCGCCGAAACCACCCCGTCGAGGACCACCGGCGTACGGCGGACCGCGCACTGCAGCAGGAATCCGGTCATCGCGGCGACATCGGCACCGCCGACCGCCGCGAGCAGCTCCAGCTGGTCGCCGAGCACCGGGCGGGCCCGGCGCAACGAGTCGCGGACGGCCGCGCACTTGCGCATCCAGGCCAGGTCGTCGATGGGGACGCCGCCGCGCCCGGTCACCACCGAGGCGTCGGTGCCGCACAGCGCGGCCACCAGGGTCGCCGCCACCGTGGTCCCGCCGACGCTCAGGTCGCCGAGCACCACCAGGTCCGTACCGGAGTCGGCCTCCTCGTCGGCGATCCGCATGCCCAGCCGCACCGCCGCCTCGGCCTCCGCCGCACTCAGCGCGTCCTCCACGTCGATCCGGCCGCTGCCGCGCCGCACCCGGTGCCGTACGACCTCCTCCGGCAGCAGACCGGGGTCGCAGTCCAGGCCCGCGTCGACCACCCGGATCCCGGCACCCAGCCGGCCCGCCAGCACCGACACCGGGCTCCGCCCCTCTAGCACGTCCCGGACCAGCCGGTACGTCCCGCCGGCGGGACGGGCCGAGACGCCGAGCCCGGCCACCCCGTGGTCACCGGCGAACAGCACCACCTTCGGGTGCTCGACCGGCCGGACCGGTACGGAACCCTGCGCGGCGGCGAGCCACTCGGCGAGCTCGTCCAGCCGGCCCAGGGCGCCGGGCGGCACGGCCAGCCGCTCGCGGCGGTCCTCGGCGTCCCGCCGCACGCCCCCGTCGGGACGCTCGATCAGATCGGAGAAGTCGTCGAGATTCAGGGTGGTCATTTCCCGAACAGTACAGGCGGCGGCACCCTCCCCGACCCCGCCCGGAGCCGTACCGGCGACCGGCGGCGCACCGGCGGCCGACACGGACCCGACCGGACGGTCGGGCCGCCGCCCCGGGTCGCCCCGGGCACTGCTCCTGACGGCTCCTGACTACTCCTTCAGTACGACCGCCTGCCCGGCGACCACCAGCAGGACGTGCTCGCACTCCCCGGCCACGGCCGCGTTCAGCCGGCCCAGCTCGTCCCGGAAACGGCGTCCGGCGGGCGTCGCCGGGACCACGCCCGAGCCGACCTCGTTGCTGACCGCCACCACCGTCCGCCCGGTGGCCCGCAAGGCGGCCACCAGCTCCGCCGTACGCTCCCGCAGCGCCTGCCGGCCGCCGGCCGCCCAGGTGTCGTCGTCCCAGGCGCCGACCCGGTCCATCGCGTCGGTCAGCCACAGCGCCAGGCAGTCCACCAGCAGCGGCGGCCCGTCCTCGGCCAGCAGCGGCGCGACCTCGCAGGTCTCCACGGTCCGCCAGGACCCGGGGCGGCGGTCGCGGTGCAGCGAGATCCGGGCCGCCCAGTCCGGGTCGCCCTCGCGGGTGCCGCCGGTGGCGACGTACTGCACCTCGGGGAAGGCGGCGAGCCGCTGCTCGGCCTCCACCGACTTCCCCGAGCGGGCGCCGCCGAGCACCAGGGTGCGGCGGGGCAGATCGGGTACGGCGTGGTACTCCCCGACGATCACGGTGCTGCCGTCCGGGACGGCGCGCGCTCCGGCCGCGGCACACCTGCGGTCCAGCTCCCGCCCCGGCGGTACGTCGTGGTCCAGGTGCACCGCGATCACGTCGGTGGCCGGCCCGATCGCGCCGACGGCGCGCAGCCGGGCGATGGCGTCCGGCCGGCCGAGGACGTCGGCGACCACCATGTCGTACACCCGGGCGTGGTTCTCGCCGGCGCCGGCGGGCGCCCCGCCCGGCGGCAGGTACAGCAGCCGGTCCCCGTCCGGGCCGGTGACCTCGTACCCCGTGCCCGGCGCGTCCATCGGCACGGCCCGCACCCGGTGGCCGCTGATCACCGCCAGCTCCCGCCCGTCCGGCACCCGCCCGGCGGCGGGCAGCCCCGGCGGCAGCTCCACCGCGGGCCCGTCGTGCGGATGGGTCAGCAGCACCTGGCGCACCCCGCCCAGCGAATGCCCGGCCCGGGCGGCGGCCAGCACGGCTCCGGGGGTGAGGTCGAGGAGCACCGCGCCGTCGACGAGCAGGGCGGTGGCGGCCCGCGCGCGGGTGCCCACGGATACGGCGCAGGCGGCGCAGGGACAGCCGGGGCGGGGCAGTCCTTCGGGTGTGCCGGTGCCGAGCAGAGTCAGTTCCACAAGGAAGATCCTCCCGCGTCCACGCGGGTGGTGCTCGCCCGGCTAGTCTGCGGGCAGACTCACGGCAGCGAACGAACGACCAAGAACTACCAACGGAGGCGGACATGGCGTGGACGTGGCGGTTCGAGAAGGCGGACGGCGCGGAGACCGCGCCGTCGGTCGAGCCGGAGGAGTTCCCCACCCAGGGCGACGCGGAGTCCTGGATCGGGGAGTACTGGAAGGACCTGCTGGAGGGCGGCGCCGAGCGGGTGCGCCTCGCCGACGACAACGGTGAGGAGATCTACGTGATGAGCCTCCGCGAGGCCCTCGACGCATAGTCCGGGCGCGGGCCCGCCCCGCCCGGCACGGCCGGGCGGGGTCGGCTCAACCGCGGACGCCGACCAGGTGCAGCAGGGCCGCGACCCCGCGGTAGGGGTCGGTGCGCCCGGCACGCTCCTCGGCGGCGAGCAGCCGCTCCAGCTCGTCCTCCGGCGGCAGCTGCCCCGCCGTCTCGGTGCCGTCGGTGAACACCCGTACGCCGTACCAGGTGTGCAGCGGGGCCCCGATCCCGGACAGCGTGGACGTCAGCCCGGCCAGCCGGTCGGCCCGTACGTCCAGGCCCAGGCGGTTGGTGTAGTCGACGGAGTCGAACGCGGACAGCGCACCCGCCCAGTCGCCGTCCAGGCCCGGGCGCATGGCCAGCGCGTCCCCGTTGCGGACCAGCAGCGACAGCAGGCCGCCGGGCGCCAGCATCCGGGCCAGCCCGGCGAGCATGGCGTCCGGCTCGGCCACGTACATCAGTACTCCGTGGCACAGCACCACGTCGAAGCTGCCGGGGAGGAAGTGCGCGCCGGTCTCCCGGCCGTCGCCCTCCATCAGCCGGACCCGGTCGCGGATCCCGGCCGGCTCGCCGGCCAGCGCGGCACGCGCCACGTCCAGCATCCCGTGGTCCTGCTCCAGCCCGGTCACCATGTGCCCGGCGCGGGCCAGCCGCAGCGCCTGGGTGCCCTGACCCATGCCGACGTCGAGGACGCGCAGCCGCTGCCCGACCGGGAAGCGCTGGGCGATCTGCTCGTCGACCTGGCGGCCCACCAGTTCCTGCCGGACCGCATTGCGTAGTCCGCCCAGGCCCTCCAGCCACATCCGGGCTCCGCCCGCGAAGCCCGCCGGTTCCTCGACCGGTACGCCGGGCCCGCCTGCGCTCAGGGTCGTTCCCCGCGCTTGACCTGCGGCTTCGGCAGCCGCAGCCGGCGCATCTGGAGGGTGCGCATCAGGCCGTAGGCGACCGCGCCGCGCGTCGGCTCGTCCGGGAAGCGCGCGTTCACGGCCTTGCGCAGCCGGATGAACAGGCCGATGGAGTCGACGATGATCAGCGCGATCACGCCGAGCCACAGGATCAGCGCGACGTTCTGGATCGACGGGACCCGGATCATGCTGAGGACCAGGATGACCACCGCGAGCGGCAGGAACATCTCGGCCACCGAGAACCGGGAGTCCACGAAATCGCGGACGAACCGGCGGACCGGCCCCTTGTCGCGGGCCGGCAGGTAGCGCTCGTCGCCACTGGCCAGCGCCTCCCGCTGCTTGGCCAGCTCGGCCCGGCGCCGCTCGCGGGCGCGCTTGGCGTCCTCCTTGCGGTTACCGGTCGAGGCCACCACGGACTTGCGCTGCGACTGGGCGACAGCGCGCTTCGGCGTGGGGCGGCCCTTGGGGGCCTGCGGGTCACGGGGCTGCTTGGAGAGGTCGGCGCTCACCTTGTCGGTGGGGGCCACCTTCTCTTCCTTGGAGGAACGGCTACCAAACACAACACCCAAGGGTACGTGGTCGTACGCGACCGCCCCACCTCGCCGGGGAACGATCCGGCAACGACGGGCGTCTACCCCTGCAAGGGATCACCGAGGGGGATCCCCGAGGGGATCATCCGCCGATCACCGGGGGATCACCGAGGGATCACCTACTCCTCACGCCTGAGGGCGCGGGGGCGGCCTCGTCCCGGAGGAGGAGCGCATCCGTGCTCGAACAGTGCGGTAATGGATGCAGGGCCCGTAGTGTGGTCCTGAGGTTCGCAACCGTTGGTGACCTGCAGTCGTAGTCCGTCAGAAGGGGGCGCGCGAAGCCCATGAGCGGTGTCATGAAGCGTATGGGGATGATCTTCCGCGCGAAGGCGAACAAAGCCCTTGACCGGGCCGAGGACCCGCGCGAGACCCTCGACTACTCGTACCAGAAGCAGCTGGAGCTGCTGCAGAAGGTGCGTCGCGGCGTCGCGGACGTCGCCACCTCCCGCAAGCGCCTGGAGCTGCAGCTCAACCAGCTGCAGGGCCAGTCCGCCAAGCTGGAGGACCAGGGCCGCAAGGCCCTCGCGCTCGGCCGGGAGGACCTCGCCCGCGAGGCCCTGACCCGCCGCGCCTCGCTCCAGCAGCAGGTCAGCGACCTGGAGGTGCAGCACCAGACGCTCCAGGGCGAGGAGGAGAAGCTCACCCTCGCCGCCCAGCGGCTGCAGGCCAAGGTGGACGCCTTCCGCACCAAGAAGGAGACCATCAAGGCCACCTACACGGCGGCCCAGGCCCAGACCCGGATCGCCGAGTCCTTCTCCGGCATCTCCGAGGAGATGAGCGACGTCGGCCTGGCCATCCAGCGGGCCGAGGACAAGACCGCCCAGCTCCAGGCCCGCGCCGGCGCCATCGACGAGCTGCTCGCCTCCGGTGCCCTGGACGACCAGTCCGGTCTGGCGAAGGACGACATCCAGGCCGAACTGGACCGGCTCTCCGGCGGCACGGACGTGGAGCTGGAGATCGCCCGGATGAAGGCGGAGCTGGCCGGCGGCCCCTCCGCGCAGCAGCAGGCCATCGAGGGCGGCGCCCCGGGTGCCGCGCAGCAGCAGGCGCAGTCCCAGCACCGGTTCGACAAGCAGTAGGGACGGGGCCGTCATGATCGTCCGCATCATGGGGGAGGGACAGGTCCGGCTCGCCGACGAGCACCTCGCCGAGCTGAACAAGCTCGACGACCTGCTGCTGGAGGAGATGGAGAAGGGCGACGGCCCGGGCTTCCGGGCCACGCTGCACGCCCTGCTGGACAAGGTCCGCGAGCTGGGCACGCCCCTCGCGGACGAAGCTCTGGAGCCCTCCGGACTGATCCTCCCGCCGCCCGGCGCGACCCTCGCCGAGGTGCGCGAGCTGCTCAGTGACGACGGTCTGATCCCCGGCTGAGGCGTCCGGGCTTCCGCTCGGCGTCCGGCGCCCCGCCGATGAAGTCCTGGAACCTGCGCCTCCGTACGGCCCAGCGCCGGTCGTGGTGGAACGCCCGCAGGCCCGCTTTCGCGCGGGCCCGCGGGCGGTTCACGTAGAACCTCTTCGCGTACGGCGACGCCGGCCGGGCCAGCCGGACCGCCCCGATCAGCGCCACGAAGGGGACCAGGACGCCGATCAGCGCCGTGCGCGGCTTGCCCTTCCACAGGGCGACCAGGGCCAGGAAGAAATTGGCCGCGGTGTTGATCGCGACCAGCCCCCGGTTCTGCAGCTCACCGACCGTGAGGTCGTTGACCCCGAAGGGCAGGAAGCCGCACAGCACCAGCCCGACCAGCGCCGCCGTCAGCACCACCACCTCCACGCTCTTGCGGCCGTCCTCGCTCCAGTAGACGTCGTCGAGGTGCAGGATCAGGGCGAACTCGTCCAGCACCAGGCCCGCACCGAGCCCGAACAGGACCGCCGAGACCATCGCGCCGAAGCCGTAGCGGCCGCTCCCGACCGCGCCGAAACCGCCGATGATCACCAGGACCACGCCCGGCACCACGTGGTGGACGTGCACGCCGCCCGGGGTGATGTTCTTGAAGGGCCCGCGGCCCGCCCGGATCATGCGGGTGATGACCCGGGTGACCAGGAAGGACGTCACGAAGGACAGCAGGGCCAGGAGCAGCGGGAGCTTTCCCGGCTCGACGATGTTGCGATACCACCAGTGACCCATACCACCAGCTCCCGATCTGTCCCCTTCCGGGTAATTTACCGGTCGCCGCGAGCAGGTAGCGTTCCGGCCGATGACCGCTTCGCACTCGCCCGAGTCCTCCCCGCCCGCCGACCGTGCCCCGCTCGGCGACGGCATCCGGTTCGCCTTCGGCACCCTCACGGTGCTGCCCGCCCGGATCACCCGCTGGGACCGCCCCGCCGCCCGGACGGGCATGCTCTGCGCCCCGCTGGCCGGCCTCGTCGTCGGCCTGCTCGCCACCCTCCCCGGGCTCCTGTTGCTGCTGCTCGGCGGGGGACCGCTGCTCGCCGCAGCCGCCACCCTCGCCGTCCCGGCCGTCCTCACCCGCGGCCTCCACCTGGACGGCCTGGCGGACACCGCCGACGGCCTGGGCAGCGCCAAGCCCGCCGAAGTGGCCCTGCGGATCATGAAGCAGTCCGACATCGGCCCCTTCGGGGTCATCACGTTGCTGCTCGTCCTGCTGATCCAGGCGGCGGCCCTCGCCGACCTCTACGCCGAGGACTGGACGCACGGAGCCCTGGCCACCGTGCTGTCCGCGGTCACCGCCCGGCTCGCCCTCACCCTGGCCTCCCGGGCCGGGGTCCCGCCCGCCCGCCCCGAGGGACTCGGCGCCGCGGTCGCCGGCGCCGTCCCGGGAGGCTCCGCCCGGCTCCTCGCCGCCCTGGTCGTCCTCGTGTCGGCGGCCGCCGCCCTGCCGCTCGGCGTGCCCGCCGCCCTCCAGTGCGGCGCGGCCGTGGCGGCCGCCCTCGGCGCGGCGGAACTCCTGCTCCGCCGCTGCATCCGCCGCTTCGGCGGGGTCACCGGAGACGTGTTCGGCGCCGTCGCGGAGACCGCCGGCACCGCCGCCCTGGTGGTCCTGGCCCTGGGCTGATCGCCGGCGCGCGGGCCCGCGTAGGCTCTGGTCCCGTGGAACACACTCCGGGAGACGCGCCCACGGACCTGCCGCACCTGCCGTACGCGACGGACCCGGCGGACCTGCCCTATCCGGTGGACCGGGGGTCCACCGGGCCCATCAGGGTGCTGCTCGCCGACGACCAGGCGCTGCTGCGCAGTGCGTTCAAGGTCCTCGTCGACTCCGAACCCGACATGGAGGTGGTCGGGGAGGCGTCCGACGGGGCGCAGGCGTACTCCCTGGCGCGGGAACGCGCCGCCGACGTGGTCCTGATGGACATCCGGATGCCCGGCACCGACGGACTCGCCGCCACCCGCATGATCAGCGCCGACCCCGGACTGTCCGGTGTCCGCGTGGTGATGCTGACCACCTTCGAGGTGGACGAGTACGTCGTCCAGGCCCTGCGCGCCGGAGCCTCCGGCTTCCTCGGCAAGGGCGCGGAGCCCGAGGAACTCCTCAGCGCGATCCGCATCGCCGCGGCGGGCGAGGCCCTGCTCTCCCCGGCCGCCACCAAGGGCCTGATCGCCTCCTTCCTCGCCCAGGGCGGCGGCGCCCACACCGCCGAGGGGATCCCCGGCGGCCCGCACGCGGAACGCCTCACCGCCCTTACCGGCCGCGAACGCGAGGTCCTCGTCCAGGTCGCAGGCGGCCTGACCAACGACGAGATCGCCGCCCGCCTGGAGGTCAGCCCCCTCACGGTCAAGACCCACGTCAACCGCGCCATGGCCAAACTCGGCGCCCGCGACCGCGCCCAACTGGTCGTCGTGGCCTACGAATCGGGCCTGGTCCGCCCCCGCACGGACTAGCCGCACGACGGTCGGCTCAGCCGAACCAGTGGTAGCAGCCGTCCGAGGGTTTTCCGGGCACGTCGGACCGGAACTCGCGGTAGCCCTCGGTGCCGGTCAGGCTTGTGACGTCCGGATCCTGGAGGCGGATGCAGACGGGCAGGCCGATCGGATCCTGGCCGCTGGCCCGGTGCAGCATCAGGGTTCCTTTCAGAGCGCTTGCCGTGGGCGTCCAGTCGAGGGCCGTGAAGTGCAGGGACGGCAGCTGCGGTTCGTCCCGGATCACCGAGAACGGAGCCGGGTCGGCGAGGTAGGTGAAGAAGATGTCACCGGACCCCTTGTCGTATGACCATTTGACCGCTTGCTGCCAGAAGAAGTGCGGCACGGGGGAGGGCGTCCCCTTCGCCCCGCCGACGGGTGTGAGGGTCAGCCGGGCATCGGTGATGACTTCCACCGTGTCGGTTTCGACGCGCGTGGACACCGACGGCTGGATGAAGACGGAGAGCGCATGGTTCTTCTTGTGCCAGTCCATCCTGATGAGCCGGGGTGGGGCGACCTCGGTCTGCGGCGGATCCGGGAGCCCGTCGAGGAAGTTGTACGTCGAGAAGGCGAGGGCGATCAGGGCAGCCACGGTGGACACCCAGGTGTGGATTCCCAGGGAGTGGGGCCTACCCGGCTTGGGCGTGTCGGGCATGACTCCAGCGTGGAAGCGGGCCCCGCGGTCCGCCAGCCCGACTGGGCCGGGCAGGGTATGCGAAAGGGGCACCCCGTGGGGTGCCCCTTTCACCGAGCCGCCGTCACCGGCCGGCCCGCCGTTACGGCAGCGCCAGCATCCGCTCCAGTGCCAGCTTGGCGAAGCTCTCGGTCTCCTTGTCGACCTGGATCCGGTTGACCAGGTTGCCCTCGGCCAGGGACTCCAGCGTCCACACCAGGTGGGGGAGGTCGATGCGGTTCATGGTCGAGCAGAAGCAGACCGTGCGGTCGAGGAAGACGACTTCCTTGCCCTCGGGGGCGAATCGATTCGCCAGCCGCTTGACCAGGTTCAGCTCGGTGCCGATGGCCCACTTCGAGCCGGCCGGGGCCGCCTCCAGGGCCTTGATGATGTACTCGGTGGAGCCGACGTAGTCAGCAGCCGCCACGACCTCGTGCTTGCACTCGGGGTGGACCAGTACGTTCACGCCCGGGATGCGCGCGCGCACGTCGTTGACCGAGTCCAGGCTGAACCGGCCGTGCACCGAGCAGTGGCCGCGCCACAGGATCATCTTGGCGCCGCGCAGCTGATCGGCGGTCAGGCCGCCGTTCGGCTTGTGCGGGTTGTAGACCACGCAGTCGTCCAGGGACATGCCCATGTCCCGGACGGCGGTGTTCCGGCCCAGGTGCTGGTCCGGCAGGAAGAGCACCTTCTCTCCCTGCTCGAAGGCCCACTCCAGGGCCTTCTTCGCGTTGGACGAGGTACAGATGGTGCCGCCGTGCTTGCCGGTGAACGCCTTGATGTCGGCCGAGGAGTTCATGTACGAGACGGGCACCGTGATGTCGGCGATGCCGGCCTCGGCCAGCGCGTCCCAGCACTCCGCGACCTGCTCGGCGGTGGCCATGTCGGCCATCGAGCACCCGGCTGCCAGGTCGGGCAGGACGACCTTCTGGTCGTCGGAGGTCAGGATGTCCGCCGACTCGGCCATGAAGTGCACACCGCAGAAGACGATGTACTCGGCCTCCGGCTTGGCCGCCGCGTCACGCGCCAGCTTGAAGGAGTCGCCGGTGACGTCCGCGAACTCGATGACCTCGTCACGCTGGTAGTGGTGGCCGAGGATGAAGACCTTGTCCCCGAGCTTCTCCTTGGCCGCGCGGGCGCGCGCCACCAGGTCCGGGTCCGACGGCGACGGCAGGTCACCGGGGCACTCCACACCCCGCTCGCTCTTGGGGTCGGCCTCACGGCCGAGCAGCAGCAGGGCAAGGGGCGTCGGCTGGACGTCCAAAGGCTGGGCGGTGGTCACGACACGCACCCTTTCTGTTCCGCGGCGACGAGGCTTCTCGTCTATATGACGCTATTTATCATAACCCGTTCACGTCAGTTTGACGATGGCCATTGTGTCGATGTGACGAATTCGCCGGTGCATCGTGGCGCCCCACCCGTCCGCCCCGGTGTGCGAGCATGGGAATGAATACGTGGCTGCGTCGGTTGCACCGACGGCAAGAGTCCTCCGCCCCACTCCGGGAGTGAATGCAGATGTCCGTTCAGGACGAGAAGACCAGTGTGAGCGACGGCATCCTCCTGTCCGACGCCGCCGCCTCCAAGGTCAAGACCCTGCTCGAGCAGGAAGGCCGGGACGACCTGGCGCTGCGTGTCGCCGTACAGCCCGGCGGCTGCTCCGGCCTCCGGTACCAGCTCTTCTTCGACGAGCGCTCGCTCGACGGTGACGTCGTCAAGGACTTCGACGGCGTCAAGGTCGTCACGGACCGCATGAGCGCCCCGTACCTGGGCGGCGCCTCCATCGACTTCGTCGACACCATCGAGAAGCAGGGCTTCACGATCGACAACCCGAACGCCACCGGCTCCTGCGCCTGCGGCGATTCCTTCAGCTAAACCCTGAACGGCAGAAGGGGCCCGCACCGGATCTGTCCGGTGCGGGCCCCTTCCGCATGCTCCCGCCCCCCGGGACAGCCGTGCGTCGCACGGCTGTCCCGGGAGCGGCGCGTCTCAGGAGGTGCGGGCCAGCTCCTTGGCGGTCGTGGCGTCGATCACCGGACGTCCGCCCAGCGGTTCCTTCAGCGTCGCCGACAGCGACATCTCCTGGGCGATCAGGATGCACGCCCGGCCGGGCTCCTTCGGGGTGTCGGTGATCCGCACCGAGACCGCCGCCGTGCTCTCCCGCACCTCCAGGGCGTACGTGCTGCACACCCCGCCCCAGAAGTGAACCGTCAGCTTCCGGTCCGCCTCGTCGTACGAGAACCCGGGCACCGCCATCCGCCCCACCCCGTCCTGCCCCGGCTCCGCCACGGCGGCCTGCGCGACGGTGCGCCCCGGGGCGCCGTTCCGCCCCGCCACCTCGAACAGCCAGGCCGGCTCCAGCCCGCGGACCCCGTCCACGGTGGCCGGGGCCAGCCCCAGCACCGCCTTCTCCACCGTGTCGGTCCGGGGCGGCTTGATCGGCCGCGGTTCCGGGTTGCACGGCACCGTGTCGGTCCCCACCGCCGAGGGCGCCGACGGGTCCTCCAGCGGGACCGGGGTGGCGCAGCCGCTCGGGCCGGTGACGGGCGGCCGCGCGGCGGCGTTCAGCTTGTCCAGGGCCGCGGTGGCGGTGATCACCGAGCGCTCGCCGGCCCGCTCCGGCGCCTTCAGCTCTCCGCTGCCGGCCACCACCGTGCCGGCCGGGCCCACGCTGATCCTCGCCGACCAGCCCTGGGTGGGCAGTCCGCCGATCACCGGGTCCGCGACGACCACGCGTACGGCGCCCTGGGTCAGCCGGGCGTCCAGCTTCGCGTCCCGCTGGCCGATGGCCTCCAGCACCGGCCCGGCCGCGGCCTTCGCGGCGTCCTCCGTGACGGCCGGTCCCGGGTCGCCGGCGTCGCCGGCGCCGGGGAGGGTCGCCGGGCCGCAGGTGTCCTTGCCGCGCCGGCAGTCGTCGCCGCCGGCCGGCCCGGCGGCGGTGAAGCTCCAGGTGCCGGGCGCCTGCCGGGTCACCCGCAGGAGGGGCCCGCCCGAGTCCCCGGTCTGCCCGGCGACCCACTGTGCGCCGGACAGCCGGGGCGTGCCCCCGATGCCCAGCTTCGCGGCGAGCCGGGCCACCTCGGCCTCGGTGACCTCGCCGCCGGCCTTGAACGCGGGGGCACTGCCCGGGCCCTGCGGGAGCGGGTTCCTCGCCTCGTAGACGACGCCGCCGCCGGAGGGGTCGGGCTCACCGGGTGCAATGCCGGGGTTCCCGGGTTTCCCGGAGGAGGGGCTCGCGGCGGGGCCGCCGCCCCCGTCCCGGGCGGCCATCGCGGCCGCCGTCCCGGGCTTCGTGCCGTCCCCGTGGGCCGAGGCCGCCCAGTACGCCGTCCCTCCACCGACCAGCAGCACCGCCGCCGCCACCGCACCGGCGAGCAGGGCCGGGCGCCGCCGCGCCCCCCTGCCCGCCGCTGCCGCGGGCGCATCCGCGGCCGCAAGTTCGGTCGTCTCGGCCGTACCGGCTGCACCGGTCGTACCGGCTGCACCGGCTGCACCGGCCGTACCGCCTGTGCCGGTCGTACCGGCTGTGCCGGCTGCACCGGTCGTATCGGCCGTGTCGGCCGGTTCCGGGGTGTGAGCCGGTTCCGGGGTCTCCGAGCTGGTCACCGCATCGCTCCTTCGCCTGCCTCGCCGTCCGTGGTGCCGGTGGGACGGAACAGACGCGCAACCGGTTCCCTCCTCCTCTCCTTCCCTTCCCGTTCCCTTCCCCTTCCTTTCCCTTCAGTCCCCGTCCAGTGCCGTGGCGGTGATCATCCGGGCAGAGTCCGGCGGCACCGTGATCCCGTGGATCTGCGCGGCGGTCACCGGTGCTCCGGCGGGTTCCGCGGGGACGCCCCAGTGCGGCGCCATCCTGGCGCAGTCGCCCAGCATCCGGGCGAAACCGGGCCGGGTCAGGGCTTCGGCGCCGCGCACGGCGGCGGTGTACTCCGAGAAGTCGGTCATGGGGGCACCGTAGGGCGCGGGCGGGGTGGGGGAAAAGACCTACTATCGGGTAGTTCTGGTGCCTCGGAATGGCGCGGAATGCCCTTGGGGAGCGGGTAGCGTGGACTGTCACCCCTTGCCGCCCCTCGCAGGAGCATCCACGCCGTGCGTATCGCAGTCACCGGCTCCATCGCCACCGACCACCTCATGACCTTCCCCGGCCGCTTCGCCGACCAGTTGGTCGCGGACCAGCTGCACACGGTCTCCCTCTCCTTCCTCGTCGACAACCTCGACGTGCGCCGGGGAGGCGTCGGCCCGAACATCTGCTTCGGCATGGGACAGCTGGGCAGCCGCCCGATCCTGGTCGGTGCGGCGGGCTACGACTTCGACGAGTACCGCGCCTGGCTGGAGCGGCACGGCGTCGACACCGAGTCCGTCCGCATCTCCGAGGTGCTGCACACGGCGCGCTTCGTCTGCACCACGGACAAGGACCACAACCAGATCGGCTCCTTCTACACCGGCGCCATGAGCGAGGCCCGGCTGATCGAGCTGAAGGCCGTCGCCGACCGGGTGGGCGGACTGGACCTGGTCCTGATCGGCGCCGACGACCCCGAGGCGATGCTGCGCCACACCGAGGAGTGCCGGACCCGGGACATCCCGTTCGCGGCGGACTTCTCCCAGCAGATCGCCCGCATGGACGGCGACAACATCCGCACCCTGATGGAGGGCGCGACCTTCCTCTTCTCGAACGAGTACGAGAAGGGCCTCATCGAGACCAAGTCCGGCTGGACCGACGAGGAGATCCTCGGCAAGGTCGGCACCCGCGTCACCACGCTGGGCTCGCGCGGCGTGAAGATCGAGCGGGCCGGCGAGGAGCCGATCACGGTCGGCTGCCCGGAGGAGACCGCGAAGGTCGACCCGACCGGCGTGGGCGACGCCTTCCGCGCCGGCTTCCTGACCGGCCTCGGCTGGGGCGTCGGCCTGGAGCGTGCCGCGCAGGTCGGCTGCATGCTCGCGACGCTGGTCATCGAGACCCTGGGCACCCAGGAGTACACCCTGGCCCGGGCCCACTTCATGGAGCGCTTCACCAAGGCGTACGGCGACGAGGCGGCCGCCGAGGTCCAGGCGCACCTGGCGCAGTAGCCCGCCGGGGGCGGAGCCGGCCTTGGCGCGTGCTGCGCCGCCCGGGCTTCCGCCCCCGCGGTGCGTGCTGCGCCGCCCGGGCTTCCGCCCCCGCGGTGCGTGCTGCGCCGCCCGGGCTTCCGCCCCCGCGGTGCGTGCTGTGCCGCCCGGGCTTCCGCCCCGGCCGGGTACGGCCGTCGGCCCGTCGGCCCTGCGGGGGCATTGCCCCTCCCCGCCCCTTCCCGAAACCGGCGCTCCGCCCCGGACCCCTTTTTCACCTGCGGCCGGTGGGGGGCTGGTCGCGCAGTTCCCCGCGCCCCTGTCAGCTCCGCTTGGAGCGGGGTCCGGGGCCGCAGACCCCGGTTTCGGGAAGGGGTGGGGAGGGGCAAAAATCCGCGCAGCGGACCCGCCCCCCCCCACGGGAGTCAGTGCGTGCGCCGCACCCGGTAGGCGACCGCGTCGCCGGACGCGGCGGACTCGCCCAGGTACTCCTGGTCCCGCATCGCGCACCACGCCGGAATGTCCAGCCGCGCGACCTCGTCGTCCGAGAGGACGGTGACGACCCCGCCCACCGCCACGCCGCCGATCGCCCGCGCCAGCTCGATCACCGGCTGCGGGCAGCGCAGACCCAGCGCGTCCACCGTCAGGGAGTCCGCCTCCCCGCCCACCGGGACGGGGGGCGCCTCGGAGACGCCCAGCTGCTCCCGGACCCCGGCCACCGCGCGCGGCAGTGCCTCCAGGAAGGCGTTGACCTCCTCCGCCGTGGTGCCGTGCGGCAGCGACACCCGTACGTTCCCCTCCGACAGCACCCCCATAGCGTTCAGCACATGGCTCGGCGTCAGCGTCGAGCTGGTGCAGGAGGATCCCGAGTTCACCGAGAACCCGGCCCGGTCCAGTTCGTGCAGCAGCGTCTCCCCGTCCACGTAGAGACAGGAGAACGTGACCAGATGGGGGAGCCTGCGGTCGGCGTCGCCGACCACCTCCACGTCCGGCACCAGCCGGGCCACCCGCCGCCGGATCCGGTCCACCAGCACCCGCAGCCGGGCCGCCTCCGCGTCCGCACCGTCGCGGACCGCCCGCAGCGAGGCCGCGGCGGCCACGATGGCCGGCAGGTTCGGGAAACCGGGGGAGCGGCCCGACTCCCGCTCGTCCGCCGGGCCTTGGGGCGCGTACCGGACGCCCTTGCGGACCGCGAGCAGTCCGACTCCGGCCGGTCCGCCCCATTTGTGGGCGCTGGCGGTGAGTACCGACCAGCCGGCCTCCACCGGCCCCCACGGCAGCGACTGCGCCGCGTCCACCAGCAGCGGCACCCCGGCCGCCGCGCACACCTCGGCGGTCTCCGCCACCGGCTGCAGGGTGCCCACCTCGTGGTTGGCGGACTGCAGGCAGGCCAGCGCGGTGTCCGGTCGGTCCGCCAGTTCCCGCGCGTACGCGTCGGCCGACGCGGCACCGGTCCGGCCGACCGGCACCCGCAGGACCGTTCCGCCGGCCGCCTCGTGCGCCTCCGCCGCATGCAGTACAGAACTGTGTTCGACCGCTGATACGACCAGGTGGCCGCCGACCCTCCGGCGCCCCGCCAGGACCCCGGACACCCCCGCGTGGACCGCGTGCGTCCCCGAAGGGGTGAAGACGAGTTCGTCGGGACGGCACCCCACCGCGTCGGCCGCGGCCTCCCGCGCCGCGTCCAGGAGCAACCGGGCGCGCCTGCCCTCCCGGTAGAGCCGGGCGGGATCGGCCCAGCCCTCGTCGAGGGAAGCCTGCAGCGCCTGCCGGGCGACCGGGTGCAGCGGAGCGGAGGAGGCGACATCGAAGTACGGCATCCGGTCACGCTAACCGGCCGGGCCCGGTGCCGGGTTCAGGGGGCGTCAAGCGGCGTGCGGAGGAGGCCGTTCAGCCACGCGGAGGCCGTCCCCCGTACGGCCGAGCCACCCCTTCGGGGGCAGTAGCGGCGCGTTGGGCACCCTCCCCGCGCGACCCCAAATAGCGTCCAGTAGGGTTTGGTCCGCATAAACATCCAAACCCCTGCCTGCGCGTCAGGGCCGGCGACCGACCCAACAGACGGCCGCGGCCGTAGCGCGGGCCGAGACTCTCGGGAAGGCGCTACGTGAGTCCCTACGGCTCCGACCTCCCCCACCGCCCCAAGGGCGTGGGAGGTACCCCCATGCCGCGGCGCCCGATGCGGCGGAAGCTGCTGCAGGCGCTGACGGCGGGTGCGGTCCTGGCAACCGCCACCGGTTGCTCGTACACATATAAAGACTTCCCCAACCTCGGAATGCCGGACCCGGTCACCGAGGAAGGTCCGCGCATCCTCTCGCTGTGGCAGGGGTCGTGGGCGGCCGCGCTGGTCACGGGCATCCTCGTCTGGGGCCTGATCATCTGGAGCGTGATCTTCCACCGGCGCAGCCGCACCAAGGTGGAGGTCCCCCCGCAGACCCGGTACAACATGCCGATCGAGGCGCTGTACACCGTGGTCCCGCTGATCATCGTCTCGGTGCTGTTCTACTTCACCGCGCGCGACGAGTCGAAGCTGCTCGCCCTCACCGCCAAGCCGCCGCACACCATCAACGTGGTCGGCTTCCAGTGGAGCTGGGGCTTCAACTACGTCGAGAACGTCGACGGTGACGCGGCGACCCCGAAGGCGGGTGAGGTCCCCAAGGAGCTCGCCTCCATCCCGGACCGCTACAGCAAGCAGTTCCCCGCGGGCGCCGAAGGCGTCTACGAGAAGGGGACTCCGGCCGATGTGAACGCCGAGAAGGGCTGGCCGGGCCCGACCCTCTACCTGCCCAAGGGTGAGAAGGTCCGCTTCATCCTGTCGTCGAACGACGTCATCCACTCCTTCTGGGTGGTCCCCTTCCTGTTCAAGCAGGACGTCATCCCGGGCCACACCAACGTCTTCGAGGTCACCCCGAACGAAGAAGGCGTCTTCATGGGCAAGTGCGCCGAGCTCTGCGGCGTCGACCACTCCCGGATGCTGTTCAACGTCAAGGTCGTCTCCCCCGAGGAGTACCGGGCCCACCTCAAGGAACTGGCCGAGAAGGGGCAGACCGGCTTCCTGCCGGCCGGCATCAAGCAGACTGACCCGGCCCGGAACGCGGAGACGAACAAACTGTGAGCATCCTCAACGAACCTCAGGGTGCCGCCGCAGCCGACTCGTACGAGAACGAGCTGCCGGTACGGCGCAAGCAGCCCGGGAACGTGGTCGTGAAGTGGCTCACCACCACTGACCACAAGACCATCGGTACGCTCTACCTGGTCACCTCGTTCGTGTTCTTCATCATCGGCGGCATCCTGGCGCTGTTCATGCGCGCCGAGCTTGCCCGTCCGGGTACGCAGATCATGTCGAACGAGCAGTTCAACCAGGCGTTCACGATGCACGGCACGATCATGCTGCTGATGTTCGCGACGCCGCTGTTCGCCGGATTCGCGAACTGGATCATGCCGCTGCAGATCGGCGCGCCCGACGTGGCGTTCCCGCGGCTGAACATGTTCGCGTACTGGCTGTACCTCTTCGGCTCCACCCTCGCGGTGGCCGGCTTCATCACGCCGAACGGCGCCGCCGACTTCGGCTGGTTCGCCTACTCCCCGCTGTCGGACGCGGTCCGGTCGCCGGGCATCGGCGCCGACATGTGGATCATGGGTCTGGCCTTCTCCGGCTTCGGCACGATCCTCGGCTCGGTCAACTTCATCACCACGATCATCTGCATGCGCGCTCCGGGCATGACGATGTTCCGCATGCCGATCTTCACCTGGAACGTGCTGCTGACCGGTGTCCTGGTCCTGCTCGCCTTCCCGGTGCTGGCCGCCGCGCTCTTCGCCCTGGAGGCGGACCGCAAGTTCGGTGCCCACGTCTTCGACTCGGCCAACGGTGGCGCACTACTGTGGCAACACCTCTTCTGGTTCTTCGGACACCCAGAGGTGTACATCATCGCGCTACCGTTCTTCGGAATCATTTCCGAGGTCATTCCGGTCTTCTCCCGCAAGCCGATGTTCGGTTACATCGGTCTGATCGGTGCGACGATCGCGATCGCCGGTCTGTCCGTGACCGTGTGGGCGCACCACATGTACGTCACCGGCGGCGTGCTGCTCCCGTTCTTCTCCTTCATGACCTTCCTGATCGCGGTACCGACCGGTGTGAAGTTCTTCAACTGGATCGGCACCATGTGGAAGGGCTCGCTGTCCTTCGAGACCCCGATGCTGTGGGCCGTCGGCTTCCTGATCACCTTCACCTTCGGTGGCCTGACCGGCGTCATCCTGGCCTCGCCCCCGATGGACTTCCACGTCTCCGACTCGTACTTCGTCGTCGCGCACTTCCACTACGTCATCTTCGGCACCGTGGTCTTCGCGATGTTCTCCGGCTTCCACTTCTGGTGGCCGAAGTTCACGGGCAAGATGCTGGACGAGCGCCTCGGCAAGATCACCTTCTGGACGCTGTTCTTCGGCTTCCACGGCACCTTCCTGGTCCAGCACTGGCTGGGTGCCGAGGGCATGCCGCGCCGCTACGCGGACTACCTGGCCGCCGACGGCTTCACCACCCTGAACACGATCTCGACGATCAGCTCGTTCCTGCTCGGCCTGTCGATGCTGCCGTTCTTCTACAACGTGTGGAAGACCGCCAAGTACGGCAAGAAGATCGAGGTCGACGACCCGTGGGGCTACGGCCGTTCGCTCGAATGGGCGACGTCCTGCCCGCCGCCGCGGCACAACTTCCTCACGCTGCCGCGCATCCGCAGTGAATCGCCGGCGTTCGACCTGCACCACCCGGAGATCGCGGCCCTCGAGCACCTCGAGGACCACGCCGGCGTCAAGTCGGCCGTCACCGCTGGCAAGGAGGCCGGAAAGTGAAGATCCAGGGCAAGATGTTCCTCTGGCTCTCGGCCTTCATCCTGATCATGGCCGTCGTGTACGGCGTGTGGTCGAAGGAGCCGGTCGGAACCACCGCGCTGTTCCTGGCCTTCGGCCTGAGCGTCATGATCGGCTACTACCTGGCCTTCACGGCCAAGCGTGTGGACGAGATGGCCCAGGACAACAAGGAGGCCGACGTCGCGGACGAGGCCGGCGAGCTCGGCTTCTTCTCCCCGCACAGCTGGATGCCGCTCGCGCTCGCCATCGGCGGTGCGCTGGCCTTCAGTGGCGTCGTCTTCGGCTGGTGGCTGCTGTACTTCTCCACCCCGCTGATCCTGGTCGGCCTGTGGGGCTGGGTGTACGAGTACTACCGCGGCGAGAACGCGAACCAGTAAGCGGTTCCGGTTGACCCACTTGGGGCCCGGTCACCTCATCCGTTGAGGTGGCCGGGCCCCTCTTTTGCGCCATAGAACGCGCCAGATATGTCGGATATTCATAACGTGGCCCCATGAGTCACACACCGCGTCTTTGGACGGTTGTCAGCTGCTCCCTGCTGGTCGCGTCCCTCGGGGCCGGCGCCACCGCGTGCGGGGGAGGCGACCACCCGCTGTCCGCCAACCCTTATGACGCGGCCGATCAGGTCGCCTTCAACCAGGCCGCGGGCAGCCGCCCCGTCGATCCCGACCGGCCGCTGGAGGTGACGGCGAAGGGTGCGGGCGGGAGCCGCATCACCGACGTCACGGCAGTGGACACGCACGGCCGCCGGCTGGCCGGCGAACTCTCCGCCAAGGGCGACCGCTGGCACAGCACCGTGCCGCTCGCCGCCGGCGTCCGTTACACCGTCACCGTGAGCACCGAGAACGACAAGGGCGCTCCCGGGCAGCGCACGCTGGCGTTCGACACCACCCCGGCGAAGAAGCTCCTCAAGGTCGAATTCGGCCCGGAGAGCGGCACGTACGGCGTCGGACAGCCCGTCGTCGCCGAACTCAACGAACCCGTGAAGGACAAGGCCACCCGCACCCTGGTCGAACGCGCCCTGGTGGTGGACGTCAAACCCCAGCAGGTGGAGGGCTCCTGGTACTGGGTCTCCGACGACACCCTGCACTTCCGTCCGAAGGACTACTGGCCCGCGCACTCCACCGTCACCGTACGGAGCAACCTGGAGGGCATCCGGATCGGCAAGGACCTGCACGGCGCCGCCTCGAAGCAGCTCAAGCTGGACATCGGCGACCGCGTCGAGGTCATCACCGACGCCGCCTCGCACTACATGACCTTCAAGCGCAACGGAGAGGTCGTCACCACCCTCCCGGTGACCACCGGAAAGCCCGGCTTCGCCACCCGCAACGGCACCAAGGTGGTGCTCGGCAAGCAGTACTACGTCCGGATGCGCGGCGACACCGTCGGCATCGGCGGCAGCGAGTACTACAACCTGGACGTCTACTGGGCGACGCGGGTCACCTGGAGTGGTGAATACGTCCACGCCGCGCCCTGGTCCGTCGGCTCCCAGGGGTACGCCAACGTCAGCCACGGCTGCACCGGCATGAGCACCGGCAACGCCGCCTGGTTCTTCGAGAACATCCGTGAGGGTGACCTCGTCACCGTGGTCAACAGCATCGGCGAGTGGATGACGCCGTTCGACAACGGCTTCGGCGACTGGAACCTGGACTGGGAGGAGTGGCGCGAGGGCAGCACCCTCCTCAAGGGCGTCCGCGACGGCTACAACCCCGTCGACCACGCCCGGCTGCGCCCGCAGGTCTGACACCGGTGTGCGGGTACCCCCTGCGGGGTACCCGCACACCGCCGTTGTGCCAGGAGTTCACGGAGCCGTCAGGAGTGCGCGGAGCCGTCAGGACTTCACAGAGCCGTCAGGAGTTCACGGACAGCCGGGCCCTCAGCAGGCCCGCCAGGGCGTCGGGGAACTCCACCGGGTCCACCGGAAGGGTCACCGCGGCGTCCGCGCGGCTCCAGGTGGCCAGCCAGGCGTCCTGGGGGCGCCCCATCAGCAGCAGCACGGGCGGGCAGCGGAAGATCTCGTCCTTGATCTGCCGGCAGACGCCCATGCCGCCCGCGGGCACGGCCTCCCCGTCCAGCACGCAGACGTCGATCCCGCCCCGCTCCAGCTCCTTCAGCACGGCCGGCAGCGTCGCGCATTCGAGGTACTCCACCTCGGGCAGGTCCGCGGCGGGCCTGCGGCCGCCCGCGAGCCGCACCTGCTCCCGGGTGTTGGAGTCGTCGCTGTAGACCAGAACCCTCGCAGTCGCCCGCATTTGTTTCCTCCACGCGTCAGGAAATCTTGCGCGGATGCTACTCCGTCCGACGTGCTGTCAGCAGCGCTTCGGACAGGGATCCGGACGGACGGGCGAAGGAGGACGAAGGCCGCTCCGATGGGCCGTTCGGGCAGTGCACACCTCCCGGACACTCCGAACGGCACCCCCCGGCGTGAGGGCCGGATAAGCGACCGACATAATGTCGGTCGTGGCGACAGCAACGACAGTAGATACCGGGCACGCGCACCCGACGGTCAATCGACCGAACCTCGTCAGTGTCGGAACGATCATCTGGTTGAGTTCCGAGCTGATGTTCTTCGCGGCCCTCTTCGCGATGTACTTCACCCTGCGATCGGTGACCGGCGCCGAGTACTGGACGGAACAGGCATCGGCCCTGAACCTTCCCTTCTCGGCGACGAACACCACGATCCTGGTGCTTTCCTCCCTCACCTGCCAGCTCGGCGTATTCGCCGCGGAGCGCGGTGACGTGAAGAAGCTCCGGACGTGGTTCATCATCACGTTCGTCATGGGTGCGATCTTCATTGGCGGCCAGGTGTTCGAGTACACCGAGCTGGTCAAGCACGAGGGCATGAGCCTCTCGTCCGGTCCGTACGGCTCGGTCTTCTACCTGACCACCGGCTTCCACGGACTGCACGTGACGGGCGGACTCATCGCCTTCCTGCTGGTCCTCGGCCGGACGTACGCGGCCAAGAGGTTCACCCACGAACAGGCCACCTCGGCCATCGTCGTGTCCTACTACTGGCACTTCGTCGATGTCGTCTGGATCGGCCTCTTCGCCACGATCTACCTGATCAAGTAGCGAACACACGCGGCCGGGCCCGCGCCCGGCAGTACATCCAGAAACACCGACGCAGAAGATCCTGACACCGGGGTAATCCGTGAAAAAGCTCTCCGCACGACGACGCCATCCGCTGGCGGCGGTCGTCGTTCTACTCCTCGCGCTGGCGGCCACTGGGGGGCTGTACGCCGCCTTCGCCCCCGCGGGCAAGGCGCAGGCCGATGAAACCGCCCAGTCCCTCGCCATCGAGGAGGGCCAGAAGCTCTACGCCGTGGGTTGCGCAAGCTGCCACGGAACCGGCGGTCAGGGTTCCTCTGACGGCCCGAGCCTGGTGGGCGTCGGCGCTGCCGCCGTCGACTTCCAGGTGAGCACGGGCCGCATGCCCGCCCAGCAGCCCGGCGCCCAGGTGCCGAAGAAGCCCGTCATCTACACCCAGGCTCAGACGGACCAGCTGGCCGCGTACATCGCCTCCCTCGGCGCCGGCCCGGCCGCGCCGACCGAGAAGCAGTACAACCCGGCGGGTGCCGACATCGCCGCGGGTGGCGAGCTGTTCCGCAACAACTGCGCGCAGTGCCACAACTTCACCGGCGAGGGCGGTGCGCTGACGCACGGCAAGTACGCGCCCAACCTTGAGGACGTCTCGCCGAAGCACATCTACGAGGCCATGCTCACCGGCCCGCAGAACATGCCTTCCTTCCCCGACAGCACCATGCCGGAGAAGGAGAAGAAGGACATCATCGCGTACCTCCAGCACGTGAACGGCGAGTACTCGACCAACCCGGGTGGTCTCAAGCTCGGCGGCCTCGGCCCCGTTTCCGAGGGTCTGTTCGGCTGGGTCTTCGGTCTGGGTGCGCTGATCGCTGTCGCCGTCTGGGTCGCGGCCCACACCGCTAAGGCCAAGAAGTCATGAGTAGCCAAGACATTCCCGAAGAGAAGCACCTGCCGAGCGAGCAGGGCGACGCGCACCACGCCGGTGTAGCGGTCGCGGACGACCCGTTCGCCGACCCCGGCCTGCCGGCCCACAAGCCTCGTATCCAGGACATCGACGAGCGCGCGGCCAAGCATTCCGAGCGCACCGTGGCGCTGCTGTTCACGGTGTCGATGCTGGCCACGATCGCCTTCATCGTCGCGTACGTGGCGATCCCGGTCGACAAGATCGTGTTCATCTGGCCCTTCGGCCACGTGAGCGCGCTCAACTTCAGCCTCGGCCTGACCCTGGGCACGGCCCTGTTCTGCATCGGCGCGGGCGCGGTCCACTGGGCCCGCACCCTGATGTCCGACGTGGAGGTCGCCGACGACCGGCACCCGATCGCCGCGGCTCCCGAGGTCAAGGCGAAGGTCCTGCAGGACTTCGCCGACGGCGCCGAGGAGTCCGTCATCGGCCGCCGGCCGCTGATCCGCAACACCATGCTCGGCGCGCTGGCCCTGGTGCCGCTCTCCGGCCTGATGCTGCTGCGCGACCTGGGCCCGCTGCCCGAGGACAAGCTCCGCAAGACCGTCTGGGCGAAGGGCAAGCTGCTCATCAACCAGAACACGATGGAGCCGCTGCGTCCCGAGGACATCGTGGTCGGCTCGCTCACCTTCGCCAAGCCCGAGGGCCTGGAGGAGGAGAGCCACGACTACATGCAGCAGATCGCCAAGGCTGCCCTGATGATCGTCCGGATCAAGCCGGAGGACATCAAGGACAAGCAGGAACTCGAGTGGTCCCACGACGGCATCGTCGCCTACTCGAAGATCTGCACCCACGTCGGCTGCCCGATCAGCCTGTACGAGCAGCAGACGCACCACGTGCTCTGCCCGTGCCACCAGTCCACCTTCGACCTCTCCGACGGCGCCCGTGTCATCTTCGGCCCGGCCGGTCACGCGCTTCCGCAGCTGCGGATCGGTGTGAATGACGAAGGCTTCCTCGAAGCGCTCGGCGACTTCGCGGAGCCCGTCGGTCCTGCATTCTGGGAGCGCGGATGAGCACTGCCACGACCACGGAGCGCAAAGCGCCGCGCGGCGAGCGCGTAGCCGACTGGGCGGACGGCCGCCTGGGCATCTACAGCCTCGCCAAGGCGAACATGCGCAAGATCTTCCCGGACCACTGGTCCTTCATGCTGGGCGAGATCTGCCTCTACAGCTTCATCATCATCATCCTCACGGGTGTGTACCTGACGCTGTTCTTCCACCCGAGCATGAACGAGGTCGTGTACCACGGCTCGTACGTGCCGATGCAGGGCGTCCGGATGTCCGAGGCCTTCGCCTCGACCCTGGACATCAGCTTCGACGTCCGCGGCGGTCTGCTCATCCGGCAGATCCACCACTGGGCGGCCCTGATCTTCGTCGCCGCGATGCTCGTGCACATGATGCGCGTCTTCTTCACCGGTGCGTTCCGCAAGCCGCGTGAGGTCAACTGGGTCTTCGGCTTCCTGCTGCTGGTCCTCGGCATGTTCACCGGCTTCACCGGTTACTCCCTGCCGGACGACCTGCTCTCGGGCACCGGTGTCCGCTTCATGGAGGGCGCGATCCTGTCCGTGCCGATCGTGGGCACGTACCTGTCGATGTTCCTCTTCGGCGGCGAGTTCCCCGGCCACGACTTCGTGGCCCGGTTCTACTCGATCCACATCCTGCTGCTGCCCGGCATCATGATGGGCCTGCTGGTGGCCCACCTGATCCTGGTCTTCTACCACAAGCACACCCAGTTCGCGGGTCCCGGCCGGACCAACGAGAACGTCGTGGGCATGCCGCTGCTGCCGGTCTACATGGCCAAGGCCGGAGGCTTCTTCTTCCTGGTCTTCGGCATCATCGCGGCCATCGCCGGCATCGCCTCGATCAACCCGATCTGGGCGCTCGGCCCGTACGTCCCGGACCACGTGTCCACGGGCGCGCAGCCGGACTGGTACATGGGCTTCTCCGAGGGCCTCATCCGTGCCATGCCGGGCTGGGAGATCAACCTGTGGGGCCACACCCTGGTCCTGGGCGTGTTCATCCCGCTGGTGATCTTCCCGCTGGTCCTGGCGGCCATCGCGGTCTACCCGTTCATCGAGTCCTGGGTCACCGGCGACAAGCGCGAGCACCACATCCTGGACCGCCCGCGCAACGCCCCGACCCGTACCGGTTTCGGTGTCGCCTGGATCGTCTGGTACGTGATCCTGCTGATCGCCGGTGGAAACGACATGTTCGCGCAGTACTTCCACCTGTCGATCAACTCGATCACCTGGTTCGCGCGGATCGGCTTCTTCGTGGGCCCGGTCATCGCCTTCGTGATCACCAAGCGGATCTGCCTCGGCCTCCAGCGCCGGGACAAGGACAAGGTGCTGCACGGCCGCGAGACCGGCATCATCAAGCGCCTGCCGCACGGTGAGTTCGTCGAGGTGCACGAGCCGCTCTCGCAGGGCGAGCTGCACAAGCTCACCTCGCACCACCAGTACACGCCGCTGGAGATCGGCCCGACGGTCGACGAGAACGGTGTCGAGCGCAAGGTGGGCGCGGTCGAGAAGCTCCGCGCCAAGCTCAGCCGCGGCTGGTACGGCGAGGGCACGCAGATCGACAAGCCCTCCGCCGAGGAGTACAAGGAGATCCAGAGCGGCCACGGCCACCACTGATCCGGCCGGATCCCCGGCGGATCCACCGGTTGATCTCCCAAGCCCCGTATCAGGCTGAAAACAGATCGCCACGGCGAGAGCCCCGTCCAGTCGCTGGACGGGGCTCTCTGCCGTCCGCGCCCGCTGGATACGCTTGAGTTCCCGTTGATTCCCACAAGCGACCGATGACCCAGGAGCGGACCATGAACGTGGTGACCCAGACAGGCCGCGACGACGTGGCGGCCAGGTCCTGGCCGGCCGTCCTCGAAGCCCTTCTGACCGGCAACGATCTCGCTGCCGAGGACACCGAATGGGCCATGGACCAGATCATGCGGGGGCAGGCCACCGACGCCCAGATCGCCGGCTTCGCGGTCGCCCTGCGGGCCAAGGGCGAGACCGTCGCGGAGATCAACGGCCTCGTCCGCGCCATGTACGAGCACGCCAACCTGATTGATATTCCGGGTCGTACCGTGGACATCGTCGGGACCGGCGGGGACGGCGCGAAAACGGTCAACATCTCCACGATGTCCTCCATCGTGGTGGCCGGCACCGGCGCCAAGGTGGTCAAGCACGGCAACCGGGCCTCGTCCTCCGCGAGCGGCGCCTCCGACGTGCTGGAGAAGCTCGGCGTCAACCTGGACCTCACCCCCGCCCGGGTGGCGGCGGTCGCCGAGGAGGCCGGGGTCACCTTCTGCTTCGCGGTCAAGTTCCACCCCGCGCTGCGGCACGTCGCCGCGGCCCGCCGCGAGCTCGGCATCCGCACCACCTTCAACTTCCTCGGCCCGCTGACCAACCCGGCCCGGGTGCGCGCGCAGGCGACCGGCGTGGCCGACGCCCGGATGGCACCCATCGTGGCCGGCGTGCTCGCCGAGCGGGGCTCCTCCGCGCTGGTCTTCCGCGGCGACGACGGCCTGGACGAGCTCACCACCACCGCCACCTCGCGGGTCTGGTGGGTGCGCGACGGCCGGGTCGACGAGCAGGCCTTCGACCCGCGGGACGTCGGCATCCCGCTGGTCGACGTATCCGAACTGCGCGGCGCCGACGCCTCGTACAACGCGGACGTGGCCCGGCGGCTGCTGACCGGGGAGACCGGCCCGGTGCGGGACGCGGTCCTGCTGAACTCGGCCGCGGCCCTGGTCGCCCTCGACCCGGGCACCGGCTCCCTGGAGGAGCAGCTGCGGGCCGGTATCGCCCGCGCCGCCGAGTCCATCGACTCGGGTGCGGCCCGCTCCGCGCTGGAGCGCTGGGTTCGCGCCAGCAACCTCTAGTTTCCGGCCTCCGTCGCGCGAGCCCCCGTCCACATGCCGGAACGGGGGCTTGCGCTTTCTCGATCATGTGGCAGGATTCTTGACCAGGTCACGAGTGACAGCGTCAAGGCCCCGGCTCGCTGTCCGGCAACCCTCCTTCCGTGGCGGGGTGCCCCGGGTGATGACCAGGTCGTGGACAGCAAGGTCCACGGCAAGCGCGGATCCCTCGACACCAGGGGTCCTGGTCTCTCGAGGAGCGTTTTCCGTGAGCAAGCGAATGCGATAGGCGCCTAGCGCCCTTTCTTCCCCCCTCGGAACAGGGTTCCTTCCGCATGCCCGCGCCATCTCCGCGGTCCCGCGGCCCCCTGGCGCCCCCGAGGCATTCCCGTACCCCGGTCGGCCGCCGCGCCGCACCCGCGTACGGCCAGCGAAGCCATTCAGCCCTGCCATCCCGGGAGACACCGCCATGTCCGCGTACGCCGACGCCGCCACCACCCTCACCTCCGCCGGCACTGCCGCCGCCGACTCCGCTGCCGCCACCGCCTGCTGCCGCACCGAGGTCGCCGGGTCCGCCCGTGCCGAAGGCTCCGCCGCACCGCTGCCCGTCCTCGGCCGCGACGTCACCGTCCCGCTCGTCACCGGCGGCGAAGTCACCTACGCCGCCCTGGACTACGCGGCCAGCGCCCCCGCCCTGCAGCGGGTCTGGGACGACGTCGCCGCGTACGCCCCGTACTACGGCAGCGTGCACCGCGGAGCCGGTTACCTCTCGCAGCTGTCCACCGACCTGTTCGAGCAGAGCCGCGCCACGGTCGCCGAGTTCCTCGACTGCCGGTCATCCGATCAGGTGATCTTCACGCGGTCCACCACGGACTCGCTGAACCTGCTGGCCCGGGCCCTGCCGGCCGGCTGCCGGGTCTTCGTCTTCGAGACCGAGCACCACGCCTCGCTGCTGCCGTGGGGAGACGCGCAGGTCACCTACCTCGACGCGCCGCGCACCCCGGGCGAAGCCGTCGAGACCCTGGAGCGGGCGCTGGCCGACCGCGACCCCTACGGCCCGGCCCTGGTCTGCGTCACCGGTGCCTCGAACGTCACCGGCGAGCTCTGGCCGGTGAAGGAACTGGCCGCGGCGGCCCACGCGCACGGCGCCCGGATCGTCCTGGACGCCGCCCAGCTGGCGCCCCACCACGCGGTGTCCGTCGCCGACCTCGACGTGGACTGGGTCGCCTTCTCCGGCCACAAGCTCTACGCGCCCTTCGGTTCGGGCGTGCTGGCCGGTCGCGCGGACTGGCTGCAGCAGGCGGAGCCGTACCTGGCCGGCGGCGGAGCCTCCCGTACGGTCGCGCGCCGTGAGGACGGTGGCGTGGACGTCGCATGGCACACCACCGCCGCCCGCCACGAGGCCGGCTCCCCGAACGTGATCGGCGTCTACGCCATCGCCTCGGCCTGCCGCGCCCTGACCGAAGCCGGCTTCGACACCCTGGTCGACCGGGAGCGGCAGCTGATCGCCAAGGTCCGGGCCGGCCTGGCCGACGTACCCGAGGTACGGGTCCTGTCGCTGTTCGGCGACGACGCCCCCCGCGTCGGCGTGATCTCCTTCGTGGTGGACGGCTGGAACAGCTCCCACTTCGCGGCGGCCCTTTCCGCCGAGTACGGCATCGGCGTCCGCGACGGCCTCTTCTGCGCGCACCCGCTGGTCCGCACCCTGCTGGGCGGCGAGGCGCAGCAGCCGGGCGAGTGCGGCGCCCCCGAGGCGGCCCCCGGCGAGCGGTCCCTGAACGCCATCCGGGTCAGCTTCGGCGCCGGCACCCCCGACGAGCACGTCGACCGGTTCGTCCGCGCGGTCCGCGAGCTGGTCACCGACGGCGCGAAGTGGCAGTACCGCACCGAGGAGGGCCGCTGCGTCCCGGCGGTCTGACCCCCATGAACTCCCGGCCCTGACTACCCGGGAAACCGCAGGCCCGGCGGGAGGAGCCCCCGCCGGGCCTGTCGGCTGTCCGCGACCGGTGCTAGGCGTCGAGACCGATCGCGAAGGCCGCCTCCAGGTCGTGCTGGGAGTAGGTGCGGAACGCGACGTGCGTGTCGGTGGCCTCGACGCCCTGGATCTTGCTGATCTTGCCCGGGATGATGTCCGCCAGGTTCTCGTGGCGGGCCACCCGGACGATGGCGATCAGGTCGTAGGTCCCCGTCACCGAGTAGACCTCGCTGACGTTCTCCAGGGCCGCGATCGATTCCGCGATCTCCGGAATACGGTCAACGCTGGTCTTGATGAGCACGATCGCGGTGATCACTTGTGGTGTCTCCCTCGGTGTCCGTCGCTGGTCGGCCCACTCTAGTCGTACGCCGATAGCGCACCCAGGCGTAGGCGAACCCCAGGGAGAAGCCCACCAGATGGGCCAGGTACGCCACCCCCGGCCCGCTGCCCGCACGGTGCGCCGCCAGCCACTGGAGGGCGAACCAGGACAGCAGCACCATCCACGCCGGGAAGCGCAGCGGCAGGAACAGCAGGAAGGGGAAGAGGCTGGTCACCCGGGCCCGCGGGAAGAGGCACAGGAACGCCCCCAGGACCGCCGAGATCGCCCCCGACGCGCCGACCAGGGTCTGCTCCTGCGAGGCGTGCGCCGCCGCGTACGCCACCAGCGACAGATAGCCCGTGCAGAGGGAGAAGAGCAGGAACTCCGCCCGGCCCATCCGCTCCTCGGTCATGGCCCCGAAGACGAAGAGGAACAGCATGTTGCCCAGCAGGTGCAGCCAGCTGCCGTGCACGAACAGCGCCGTCAGCGGGGTGAGCAGTTCGCGTATGCCGCCGCCGAACAGCTCGGCCGGCACCACCCCCCAGCGCCGGAAGTACTCCGTCCCCGACTCCACCAGTGCCTCGCCGGTCCCGTAGCCGGGATTCAGGCCCGAGGCCGGTCCGATCAGGAACACCGCAGAGCAGCCCGCGATCAGGGCGTGCGTGACCACCGGACCCCGGGCGGCCTCCCGCACGGTCCGCCACCTTACGATCATGCGAAGAGCATGGCGTAACCGGACGGATACCGATCGCATGCCCCGCCGATGCCGGGCGGGCCGTAGGGTTACGTGCTGCCGCCGGTGAGGCGGTTTACTTGAATGAGCGACGAAGGAGAGAACGGCATCATGACGGTCCCCCTGCCGACCGAGACGACCCGCTGGCGCTGCACGCTGTGCGGCAATCTCACCCGGTTCGACGTCACCCGTTCGTCCAAGGTCGTGGAGTACGTCCACCTCGACCTCGCGGGAGAGCCCAAGGTCGAGGAACGCGAGGTGGTCAATGAGACCATCGAGTCGGTCCGCTGCCGTTGGTGCAACGCGGTGGACCAGATCGAACTGGTGGACAGGCCGGGCGCGGACTCCTGAGGGGAGCGGCGGACCGAGGGAAGAAGAAACAACGGTAGGGGTGACGGATTGTGGAACCGGCAAGCGGTGCTGAGCCGGCCGACGGGGCCGGTGACGCCGCGGAGGTCCTCGACCGCCCGCTGCCGGAAGGCGTGCGGCGCAAGGTCGTCGCGCTGGTCTCGGACGCCTTCGGCGGGCTGACCCTCGCCGACCTGCCGGCGCAGCTGCGGCAGTACGCCCGGTTCACCCCCTCCCGCCGCGCCAAGTTCGCGGGCAACGCGATGGCGGCCGCGGTGGAGACGGACGCCGTCTTCCGCGGCCGGGTCGCCGAGAAGGTGCGCGAGGCACAGCCCGAGCTCGCCACCGCCCTGGAGTCAGGCGCGCCGCCGGCCGCCGCCGACCCCCTCGACGTCGCGGCCGCCGCCTACGTGCTGCGCCCCGTCGGCTGGGTCAAGCTGGTCGCCGCCGCCGGCGAGGAGGCGCAGCGCGCCGACGCCGAACGGATCGGCGAGGAGAGCCGGCGCGAACTGGAACGGCTCCGCGAGGAGCTGGCCGAGGCCCGCGACGCACAGCGCAGTGGCGGCGAACAGCTGCGCACCGAGCTGGAGACGGCCCGCAAGGAAGCCGAATCGCTTCAGCGGAAGCTGCGCAGCGCGCTCAACGACGTCAAGCGCGGGGAGGCCGCACTGCGCAAGACGGCGGCCGAGATCGAGGGCATCAAGGGCGAGGCGGCCGCGCAGGTGGCGGCCGCGGAGAGCGAGAACCGGCGCCTCAAGGCGCGGCTCGGCGAGGCCGAGTCGGCCCTGGAGGCGTCCCGCCGGGCCACCCGCGAGGGCCGGAGCGTCGAGGACATGCGGCTGCGGCTGCTGCTGGACACCGTGCTGGACGCGGCCCAGGGGCTGCGCCGCGAACTGGCGCTGCCGCCGCTCTCGACCCGTCCGGCGGACACCGTCGACGCGGTGGAGCCGGGACGGATGACCCCGAAGGACATCGCGGCGCGCGCCCTGTCGGAGACCGACCCGGCGCTGCTGGACCAGCTGCTGGCGCTGCCCCAGGCACATCTGGTGGTCGACGGGTACAACGTCACCAAGACCGGCTATCCGACGATGCCGCTGGAGCAGCAGCGGCTGCGGCTGCTGGGCGGCCTGTCCATGCTGGCGGCGCAGACCGGGGCCGAGATGACCTGTGTGTTCGACGGCGCGGAGCTGGCCGCCCCGGTGCTGTTGGCGCCGCCGCGCGGTGTCCGGGTGCTGTTCTCCAAGCCGGGCGTGACGGCGGACGAGCTCATCCGGCAGCTGGTGCGGGCCGAGCCCTCGGGCCGCCCGGTCGTGGTGGTCTCCACGGACCGGGAAGTGGCGGACGGGGTGGCCAAGGCGGGTGCCCGGCCGGTCGCGTCCCTCTTGCTGCTGAAGCGGCTTTCGCGCGTCTCGTAACACCCGTCACGGATGTAACTCCTGCACCCAATGCCCGAATTGGCCCGGTGATCGCGGAACGCAGGGTCAACTCGCCGGTACGCAGCGTGCGGTGAAGGTAAAGAAGCCGGTCGGGGGGCGGATTTTTTCCTTCCGGGATTTGAAGTGATCACGGCGGGGTCACTAGGGTCTGGCCCAAACCTTCGTGCGGTAGATCACTCGACCGGGTGACGGCGGAGGTGCTGCCGGGCGCGTGCGAACGCCGCCGGCGGCACGAGGAAGAAGGAGCTCGCCTCCGTGGCGTCCCACCGTCGACCCAAGCAGCCGAACCGCGCGCGCGTGACCGTCCTCACCGCCACCGCCGCGGCAGCCGTCGCACTCTCGTCGCACGCGGCCGTGGCCGCCCCGGCCAAGCCGGGCAAGGACGAGGTCAAGGCGAAGGTCGACGCCCTCTACGAGGAGGCCGAGCAGGCCACCGAGAAGGCGAACGGCGCCAAGGAGCAGCAGGACAAGCTCGAAAAGCAGATCGGGCAGCTCCAGGACCAGGTGGCCCGCGGTCAGGGCGAGCTCAACGAGCTCCGCAACACGCTGGGTTCGATGGCCGCCGCGCAGTACCGCAACGGAGGCATCGACCCCTCCCTGGCCCTCTTCCTCTCCTCCGACCCCGAGGACTACCTCGACCAGGCCTCCACCCTGGACCAGTTGACGGGACAGCAGCTGGAGGCAGTGCAGCAGATCCAGGCCAAGCAGCGCACCCTGGCCCAGCAGCGGCAGGAGGCCCAGGGCAAGCTCAAGGACCTCGACGCCACCCGCAAGGAGCTGGCAGACAAGAAGGCCGCCGCGCAGGCCAAGCTCGCCGAGGCCCAGAAGCTGCTCAACACCCTGACCGCGCAGGAGCGCGCCCAGCTCAAGGACGACGAGCAGCGGGCCAGCCGCGACGACGGCGAGCGGGTCAACCTCGGCAACGTCAAGGCTTCGGGCCGTGCCGGCGCCGCACTCGCCGCCGCCAAGACGAAGCTGGGCAGCGCGTACATATCGGGCGCCGAGGGCCCCACCGCCTTCGACTGCTCCGGCCTGACCCAGTGGGCGTACAAGCAGGCCGGCGTGGGCATCACCCGCACCACCTGGACCCAGGCCAAGGAAGGCACCCGCATCCCGCTGAGCCAGCTCCAGCCCGGTGACCTGGTGTTCTTCTACAGCGACCTGCACCACGTCGGCCTCTACGCGGGCAACGGCATGACCCTGCACGCCTCGAACCCGCGCGGCGGGGTCAAGTACGAGAAGATCAGCTACATGTCGCCCCAGTTCGGTGTCCGCATCTGACCCGTCGGGAGATGAATCGTCCTGATTCGCCCCGGGGTTGGTCCAACGGCTCCTGACGGAACGCCAGGGCACGCCGGACGTCGACCGTCCGGGGGAATTCCGAGTGCGCCGCTCCGCCCGACGCCCCGCCGATGACCTGCGTCTGTCGGCGGGGCGTCGGCGTACCGGCCCCGAACGGTCGTTGGCCGGGGCGTGTCCGCGCGGTTACTGTCTGCCAGCGCGGAACCCGGCACCGGCCGTCCACGGGGGGCGGACACGGGCCGCGCAGCGGAAGGGAGTACGGCTTCCCGTGGCGACCCATCGCCGGACCGGGCCCCTCGGCCTCGACCGCAACACAGTGCACCTCCTGTCGGCCGCCGCGGCAGCCACCGCCACCGCCCTGACGGCCGTTCCCGCGGTCGCCGCGCCCGCGGACCCGCCGGGCGACGCCAGAGCGGCCGTCGAGCGCCTCTTCGAGGAGGCCGAGCAGGCCACCGAACGCTTCAACGAGGCGGGGGAGCGGAGCGCGAAACTGCGCGCCGAGGTGAGCCGGGCCCAGGACGCGGCGGCCCGCGCCCAGGACCGCATCAACACCATGCGGGGCCTGCTCGGCGCCTTCGCCGGCGCCCAGTACCGGTCCGGCGGCCTCGACCCCACCATGGAGCTGCTGCTCACCGAGGACCCCGACGAATACCTGGAGAAGGCCGGCACCCTGGACCGGCTGACCACCCGCCAGGCCCGGCAGCTCGGCGAACTCCGCGAGGAGCAGCGCCGGCTGGACCAGCAGCGCAGGGAGGCCGCCGGCAAGCTCGCCGAACTCGACAGGCTGCGCGCGGACGTGGCCCGGCACAAGCGCTCGGTCACCGCCAAGCTGGCGGCGGCACGGCGGCTGCTCAACGAGATGCCCGCGCCGGAACGGGAGGAGTACGAGCGCTCCTCGCGGTCGGGCGGCCGGGCCGGCGCACTGCCCGACCTGTCCGGCCCGTCCGGCTCGGCCCCGGCCTCCGGGCGGGCCGCCGCGGCGGTGATGGCCGCCCGCGCCGCCGTCGGCAGGCCGTACGTGTGGGGTGCGACCGGACCCTCCGGGTTCGACTGCTCGGGCCTGATGGTGTGGTCCTACCGGCAGGCGGGCGTCGCCCTGCCGCGCACCTCGCAGGCCCAGCGGTTCGCCGGACGCAGGGTCCCGCTGTCCGAGGCCCGGCCCGGCGACCTGATCACCTACCGGTCGGACGCCAGCCACGTCGGCATGTACGTCGGCAACGGACAGGTCATCCACGCCCCCTACCCGGGGGCCCCGGTCCGCTACGACCCGGTCGGCATGATGCCGGTCTCCGGGGTCACGCGACCGTAGCGGCAGGCGGCAGGCGGCAGGCGGCAGGCGGCAGGCGGCAGGCGGCAGGCGGCAGGCGGCAGGCGGCAGGCGGCAGGCCCGGAGGGCCGTCCGGGCGCTGCGTACGATCGCAGGGTGTCCCGCCCCGCCCGCCGCGCCGCCCGCCGCGCCGCCCCGCTCCGGCCCGGGCCCGGCCCCGAGCCGGGTCCGGCCCTCCGTTTCGGGTTCCGCTTCCCGGACCGGCCGGCCCCGGCGGCCCGGCCGGTCCGCGCCCTGCTCCTGCTGGTCCTGGCGCTGCTCGTCCCGTCGGCCGGGTGCACCGGGCGGCCCGCCGACGCCCCCCGGGCGAAGGCGGAGGCCGAGGCAGAGGTCCGGCGGGCCGTCGCCGACTGGGCGGCCGGCGGGGGCGGACGGCCCGCCGGGGTCCCGCTGGAGTCCTGGGCGTACGAGGTCCGCTCGGTCCGGGTCACGGTCACGGACGCCGGGACCGGAGCCACCGCGGGGGCGGACCTCCGCTACCGCCTGGCCGGTCACGACGGGGCCCCCGCCGGCGGCGCCCGCGAGCTCACCCTGGCCGAACGGGACGGGCACTGGCGGGTCGAGGCCGACCGTCCCGCCCCGGGCGCCCTGCCCGAGCTGTGGGACCAGGGCCCGGTGGAGGCGGTGCGCGGCCGGTACGCGCTGGTGCTGGGCACCGGCCCGCGCGAGCGGCTCACCGGGATCGCGGCGGCCGCCGACGCGGCCGTCCCCGCGGTGGCCGCGGCCTGGCCCTCCGGCCCTCCCGGCACCTCCGGCGGCACCCCGTGGTCCGGCCGGGCGGTGCTGCTGGTGCCCGGCTCGGCGGACCGGATGGCCGCCCTCCTCGGCTCGGCGCCCGGGGCGTACCGGGGGATGGCGGCCGTCACCACCGGCCGGGTGGGCGCCTCCCCGGCCCCCGCGGACCGGGTGGTGGTCAACCCGGACGCCTACGCCGAGCTGGGCGAGGAGGGCCGCCGCATCGTGCTCACCCACGAGATCACCCATGTCGCGACCCGGCCGGTGACCTCGGCCTCGACCCCGATGTGGCTCTCGGAGGGCCTCGCGGACTGGGTGGCGTACCGGGGGAGCGGCCGTACGCCGCCGGACATCGCCCCGGCCACGGCCCGCGCGGTCCGCACGGGCCGCGTCCCGGCCGCGCTGCCGGCGAACGGGGCGTTCGCCTTCGGCGGGGACCAGGAGGCGCTGTCCCGGGCCTATGAGGAGTCCTGGCTGGCCTGCCGCACGATCGCCGCCCGCTGGGGCGAGCAGGCCCTCCTGCGCCTCTACACGGCCGCCGCCCGCGAACCCCTCCCCGAGGCCCTCTCCCACACCCTGCACACGGACCTGCCGACCCTGACCACGGCCTGGCAACAGAGCCTGCGCACCGACCTGCCCGACTGATGCAGGACCGGTCGGCCCGACGCCTCCCAGCCCTGCCCACGCCTCAGCCGAGCGGCGCCCCCACCTCGGTCCGAGCGCCGGCCGCCGGTTCCGGCGCAGCCGTCGCCCCCGCCTTCGACGCCTCCCACAACACCCTGCAAGCGGACAGCGTCGCCCACACCAGCAGCCCGTTCCGCGTGACGATCAGCACGATCCCGATCCACTCGCTGCCCATGATCTCCGAGAAGTACGTCGGGAACTCCAGCTGCGTGAACGCCGTGGCCACCAGCAGGATCCGCGTCGCCCGGACCATCTTCGAGTCCGTCAGGGTCAGGCACACCGCCGCCAGGGCCACCAGCCACACCAGGTACTGCGGGCTGATCACCCGGCTGGTGACGGTGAACAGCAGCACCGCCGCGAACGCCGCGTCGAACACCACCCGCTCGTCGCCCGCCACGATCCGGGTCCGCAGTCGCCACAGCAGCAGCCAGCCGAACGCGACCGCCGTCAGCCCCAGCGAGAGCGTGCTGATGGTGTCCACCCACGGGCCGAGGAACTCGATCGATCCGTAGTTGAGCTTCACTTCGCCGTCCCACCAGCCGAACCGGCGGGCGAAGTGCAGCGGCAGCGCGCCCAGCGACTCCACCTCGGTGCCCCGGTCCCGCTGGAACGTCAGGAAGGCCAGCGATCCCGGCGTGGTGACCGCGAACACCGCCAGCAGCAGCGCTCCCGTCACGGCCGTCGACAGCCACACCGCCTTGCTCCGGACGCCCGCCAGCAGCAGCGCCGGCCAGATCTTCAGTACCGCGCCGAACGCGATCAGCGGGCCGCGCAGCCGCGGCAGCAGCAGGGCCGCCACCGCCACCGCCGAGACGAAGATGTCGTAGCGCGCGTACGCCGTCGGGCCGACCAGCGGCACCGCCCACACCCAGTACCAGGCGGCCCGCCGGCTGCGGCGGGCCAGCATCCCGGTCACCAGCGCGTCCGCGGCGAGGCAGAGCACGATGAAGGCGGCGGTGTACGACAGGAACGGCAGCAGTCCCGGGGCCAGGATCGCCAGTGCCGCACCCGGCGGGTACTGCCAGGTCACGTCGTCCATCGGGAAGGTGCCGGTCCGGAACACCCCGTACCAGCCCTGGTAGATCACCGTGACGTCGACCGTCACATCCGCACCCGGCAGCGGAATCACCCGGAAGGTGCACAAAAGGAGCAGGATCCGTGTGGCCGACCAGGCCGAAGAAAGCTTCAACACTGCGCCATGATGCCCAGGTCGGAGCCCTCGGGGCCACGGGACGCGGTAATCGAAACCGGTCCGGTACTGTCGGCAGGCGATGCACAAGACCCTGATCGTGACCAACGACTTCCCGCCGCGGCCCGGTGGCATCCAGGCGTTCCTGCACAACATGGCGCTGCGCCTGGACCCCGACCGCATCGTCGTCTACGCCTCCACCTGGAAGCACGGGGCGGAGGGTCGGGAGGCCACCGCGGCCTTCGACGCCGAGCAGCCGTTCCGGGTGGTCCGCGACCGTACGACCATGCTGCTGCCCACGCCGAGGGTGACGAAGCGGGCGGTCGGCCTGCTGCGCGAGCACGGCTGCGAGTCGGTCTGGTTCGGGGCGGCGGCACCGCTGGGCCTGATGGGACCGGCCCTGCGGCGGGCCGGGGCGCGCCGGCTGGTGGCGACCACGCACGGCCACGAGGCGGGCTGGGCGCAGCTGCCCGCGGCCCGGCAGCTGCTGCGGCGCATCGGAGAGGGCGCGGACACCCTCACCTACCTCGGCGAGTACACCCGTTCCCGGATCGCCTCCGCGCTCACCGAACGGGCGGCGGACCGGATGGTCCAACTGCCGCCCGGCGTGGACGAGAAGACCTTCCACCCGGACTCGGGCGGCGACGCCGTCCGGGCCCGCCTCGGCCTCTCCGGCCGCCCGGTCGTGGTGTGCGTCTCGCGGCTGGTCCCGCGCAAGGGCCAGGACACCCTGATCCGGGCCATGCCGCGGATCCTGGCGGCCGTGCCGGACGCGGTGCTGCTGATCGTCGGCGGCGGCCCCTACGAGGCGGACCTGCGGAAGCTGGCCGTCACCACCGGGGTCGCGGACTCGGTGGTCTTCACCGGTGCCGTCCCCTGGGCCGAACTCCCGGCGCACTACGGAGCGGGCGACGTCTTCGCCATGCCCTGCCGGACCCGGCGCGGCGGACTGGACGTGGAGGGCCTCGGCATCGTCTACCTGGAGGCCTCCGCCACCGGCCTGCCGGTCGTGGCGGGCGACTCCGGCGGCGCCCCGGACGCGGTCCTGGACGGCGAAACCGGCTGGGTGGTCCGCGGCGGCGTCCCGGAGGACTCGGCGGACCGCATCGTGGCCCTCCTGCAGGACCCGGACCTCCGCGCCCGGATGGGTGCCAGGGGCCGAGCCTGGGTCGAGGAACGCTGGCGCTGGGACCTCCTGGCGGACCGCCTCCGCGACCTGCTCTAGCGCCCTGCCAGGGGCGCGGGGAACTGCGCGACCAGCCCCCACCGGCCCGCAGGCGAAGGGCGGGGTCCGGGGCCGAGCCCCGGTTCCGGGAAGGGGCGGGGAGGGGTAATGGCACCGCGCGGCGGCCCGCCCGGCCCCGCCCGCGCGAGCGACGGCTTCGCCCGGCCCGGGCATCGCGCCCGCGCGGCCCCGCAGCCAGAGCTGACTGTCACCCAGAACCATGGCTGCGCCGCATATGGGCGGAAGACCGCATTCCGCCCATGATGCGGCCATGACACCAAACCTGACGCGGCGTCACATACTGGGCCTCGGTGCCCTGCAGACCGCCGCCGCCCTCGGCTTCACCAGAATCGGCCCCAGCCCGGCCGCCGCCGCCGAGCCGCCCCCGGCCGCACACTACGCCCCGGCCGTGGTCGTCGGTTCCGGTTACGGTTCCGCCGTGGCCGCCCTCCGGCTCGGCGAGGCCGGCGTACGGACCGTCGTACTGGAGATGGGCCGCCTCTGGGACACCCCCGGCCCCGACGGCCGGGTCTTCCCGCCCACCACCGCCCCGGACCAGCGCTCCATGTGGTTCCGCACCCGCACCGAGGCCCCGCTCGCCCAGTTCCTCTGGCTGGACGTGGTCAACCGGAACATCAGCCCCTACCCCGGCGTACTGGACCGGGTGAACCACGGCGACATGTCCGTCTACGTGGGCCGGGGCGTCGGCGGCGGCTCCCTGGTCAACGGCGGAATGTCGCCCACACCGCGCCGCTCCTACTTCTCCGAGGTCTTCCCCGGCGTCGACGCCGAGGAGATGTACGGGACCTACTACCCGCTCGCCCGCCGGATGCTCGGCGTCAACGACATCGACCCGGCCTGGTTCGAATCCACCGAGTGGTACCGCTTCGCCCGGATCTCCCGCAAGCACGCCGCCAACACCGGACTGCGCACCGTCTTCGTGCCCAACGTCTACGACTTCGGCTACATGAAACGGGAGGCCGCCGACGAGGTGCCCAGGTCGGCGCTGGCCGGTGAGGTCATCTACGGCAACAACCACGGCAAGCGGAGCCTGGACAAGACCTACCTCGCCGCCGCCCTCGGCACCGGAAACGTCACCATCGAGACCCTGCAACGGGTCGTCGGCGTACGGCCCGATCCGGCCGGGGGCTACGTCCTGACCGTGCACACCATCGACCTGTCCGGACGCGTCACGCAGACCCGTGAACTCGGCTGCGGCCGGCTCTTCCTCGGCGCCGGCAGCCTGGGCACCACGGAGATCCTGCTGCGGGCCCGGGAGACCGGAACCCTGCCCGCCCTCAGCGACCAGGTGGGACTCGGCTGGGGGCCCAACGGAAACGTGATGACCGCCCGCGCCAACCACCTGTGGGACACCGTCGGCGCCAACCAGGCCACCATGCCCGCCCTCGGCATCGACGACTGGGACAACGCCGCCAACCCGGTCTTCGCGGAGATCGCCCCGCTGCCCATGGGCCTGGAGCACTGGATCTCGATGTACCTCGCGATCACCAAGAACCCCGAACGCGGCCACTTCACCTACGACGCGGCCACCGACTCGGCCCGGCTGAACTGGCGCCGGGACCAGAGCACACCGTCCGTCAACGCCGCCAAGACCCTCTTCGACCGCATCAACCGGAGGAACGTCACGGTCTACCGCCACGACCTGTTCGGTGGCAACAGGGCCTTCGCCGACGACTTCACCTACCACCCGCTGGGCGGCTGCGTGCTCGGCCGGGCCACCGACGCGTACGGCAGGGCCAAGGGCTACCGCGGCCTCTACGTGGTCGACGGCTCCCTGGTGCCCGGCAGCCTCGGCGTGAACCCGTTCGTCACCATCACGGCACTGGCCGAACGGAACATGGCCCGGATCCTCGCCGAGGACCCGAGCTAGCCCCGGACGGCCACACGGCCACACGGCCACACGGCCACACGGCCGCACAAGCAACTGCGTCAGCCGCGTCAGCCGCGTTCAGGCACGTCAGCCGCGGTAGAGCGCCTCGATCTCGTCCGCGAAGTCCTTCGCCACCACGTTCCGCTTCAGCTTCAGCGAAGGCGTGATGTGGCCCGACTCCTCCGTGAACTGGGAGCCGAGAATGCGGAACTTCCGCACCGATTCCGCCTTGGAAACCGCAGCGTTGCCGTCATCGATCGCCTTCTGGACGGCGGCGACCAGCTCCGCGTCCTCGCGCAGCTCCGCCGCCGTCACACCCGCCGGCTTGCCGTTCTCCTGCGCCCAGCGGCCGAGGAACTCCTCGTCCAGGGTGACCAGCGCGGCCACGAACGGCCGGCCGTCGCCCACCACCATGCACTCCGCGACCAGCGCGTGTGCCCGGATCCGGTCCTCGATCACCGCGGGGGCCACGTTCTTGCCGCCCGCCGTGACGATGAGCTCCTTCTTCCGGCCGGTGATGGCGAGGTAACCGTCCTCGTCCAGGGTGCCGACGTCACCGGTGTGGAACCAGCCGTCGGTCAGCGCCTCGGCCGTGGCCGACTCGTTGTTCCAGTACTCCTTGAAGATGTGCTCGCCGTGCAGCAGCACCTCGCCGTCGTCCGCGATGCGCACCACGGAACCCGGCAGCGGCTGGCCGACCGTACCGATCTTCGGGCGGTCCCACGGGTTGAAGGCCGTGGCCGCGCAGGACTCGGTCAGGCCGTAGCCCTCCAGCACGGTGAAGCCGATGCCGCGGAAGAAGTGCCCGAGCCGCTCGCCCAGCGGGGCGCCGCCGGAGATCGCGTACTCGCCGCGGCCGCCGAGGACGGCGTGCAGCTTGCTGTAGACCAGCTTGGAGAAGATGCGGTGCTTCAGCCGCAGCCCGAAGGACGGACCCCCCGGGGTGTCCAGCGCCCGGCTGTACGCGATCGCGGTGTCGGCCGCCGCGTCGAAGATCCGGCCCTTGCCGTCGGCCTGCGCCTTCGCCCGCGCCGAGTTGAAGACCTTCTCGAACACCCGCGGCACGCCCAGGATCAGCGTCGGGCGGAAGGACTGGAGCTCGTCGGTCAGGTTCTTGATGTCCGGTACGCAGCCCAGGCGGATCGGCGCCAGCACCGCGGCCACCTCCACCAGGCGCCCGAAGACGTGCGCGGCCGGCAGGAAGAGCAGCACCGAGCAGTCACCGGTGCGGAACAGCGGGCTCAGCCGCTCCACCACGTTGCCGCACTCGGCGAAGAAGTTCCGGTGGGTCAGCACGCAGCCCTTGGGGCGGCCGGTGGTGCCCGAGGTGTAGACGATGGTGGCCGGGTCGTCGGCGTTCGCCAGCGAGCTGCGCTCGTCCACCTCGGCGTCACTGACGTCCGCGCCCGCCGCCTTCAGGGCCTCCAGAGCGCCCTGCTCGATCTCCCAGACCTCGCGCAGCTCCGGCAGCGCGTCGCGCAGGGCGGCCACGGCCGCACTGTGCCCGGCCCCCTCGACCACCGCGGCCACCGCGCCGGAGTCACCGAGGATCCACTGGATCTGCTCGGGGGAGGAGGTCTCGTACACCGGGACGGTGACCGCGCCCGCGCTCCAGATCGCGAAGTCGATCAGCACCCACTCGTAGCGGGTGCGCGAGATCAGCGCGACCCGGTCGCCGGGCCGCACGCCCGCCGCGATCAGGCCCTTGGCCGCCGCCCGCACCTCGTCGAGGAACTGCCGCGCGGTGACGTCCTCCCAGCCGGAACCGGAAGCGGTCTTGCGGGCCATGACAGCAGTGTGGGGATGCTGCGAGGCATTGCGGCGGATGAGATCCGTGAGGTTCCCGTCGGAGGGGACCTCGTACAGGGCCGGAAGGCTGAACTCGCGCAAGACTGCTGCTCCTCTGGGGCGCCATCGCCACGATGTGGACCGACCGGACGTTACCCACCGGTAGTGGGTTCCCGGTAGAGGGAACCGGCCAGATGTTCCGTGCGTCACATGACGCGGCATTATTGTCCCGACAGTAGTCCACCCCTTTCGGGACTTGGAAGTAACCGCAGGTCCGGCGGGCTGCGGGGGACTCTGGCCTGTGGGGGCGGGTCCCCCTAGGCTGATCGCCATGAGGGGATCAAAACGCGGCACCCGGATCCATGTCGTCAGTGACGTCCACGGCAACACCGAGGCCCTGGCCAGAGCGGGCGAAGGTGCCGATGCCCTGGTCTGCCTCGGTGACCTGGTCCTCTTCCTCGACTACGCCGACCACTCCCGCGGAATCTTCCCCGACCTCTTCGGCGTCGAGAACGCCCACCGGATCGTCGCCCTGCGCACCGAGCGGCGGTTCGAGGAGGCCCGCGAGTTCGGCCGGGCCCTGTGGGCCGGCCTCCCCGGCGACCGGCCCCGCGAACACGTCATCGAAGAAGCCGTGCGGCGCCAGTACGCCGAAATGTTCGCCGCCTTCCCCACCCCCACGTACGCCACCTACGGCAACGTCGACATACCGACCCTGTGGCCCGAGTACGCCGGAACCGGAACCACCGTCCTGGACGGCGAGCGGGTCGAGATCGCCGGCCGCGTCTTCGGCTTCGTCGGCGGCGGCCTGCCCACCCCGATGAACACCCCCTACGAGGTCGACGTCGAGGAGTACGCGGCCAAGGTCGAGGCCCTCGGCGAGGTGGACGTGCTCTGCTCCCACATCCCGCCCGAGGTCCCCGAACTCTGCTACGACACCGTCGCGCGCCGCTTCGAGCGGGGCAGCGCCGCACTGCTCCAGGCGATCCGGCGCACCCGCCCCAAGTACGCCCTCTTCGGGCACGTCCACCAGCCGCTGGCCCAGCGGATGCGGGTCGGCGGCACCGAGTGCGTGAACGTCGGCCACTTCGCGTCGACGGGAAGGCCGTGGGCCCTGGAGTGGTGACGGGAGCGGTGATCGGGGCCCTGGAGTGGCCACTCCACGACGCGCGGTAGCCTTCACGCGGGGGCGGCCGGAGGCCGCACAGTCCTCACATTCCCCCAGCTCCCGCTGGGAGGTACCACCAGCCCGGAGGAGCCACCGCGATGGCGGAACACACCAGCTCAAGCATCACGATCGATGCGGCGCCGGCCGACGTCATGGCGGTGATCGCAGACTTCGCCCGCTACCCGGAGTGGACCGGAGAGGTGAAGGAGGCCGAGGTCCTCGCCACCGACGCCGAAGGCCGCGCCGAGAAGGTGCGCCTGCTCCTGGACGCCGGCGCGATCAAGGACGACCACACCCTCCTCTACACGTGGAAGGGCGCCGACGAGGTCAGCTGGACCCTGGACAAGTCCCAGATGCTCCGCCAGCTCGACGGCTCCTACCGGCTGGCCCCGCTGGGCGCCGGAGACCGCACCGAGGTCACGTACTCGCTGACCGTGGACGTCAAGATCCCGATGCTCGGCATGATCAAGCGCAAGGCCGAGAAGGTCATCATCGACCGCGCCCTGGCCGGCCTGAAGAAGCGCGTCGAGTCCGCGGCCTGATCCGAGAGCGCGGCCGGGTCGGGGGCGCGGCCCCGCCCGCGCCCTGCCAGGGGCGCGGGGAACTGCGCGACCAGCCCCCACCGGCCCGCGGGCGAAAGAGGGGTCCGGGGCGCAGCCCCGGTTTCGGGAAAGGGGCGGGGTGGGGCACATCCCGTGCAGCGAACCACAACAGACCACGGCGCCCCACCACGGCAACAACGTCCGGAGCACCGCACACACCATGCACACCCTGCTGATCACCGGCCCCGGCGGAGCCGGCCGCACCACCGTGGCCGCCGCCACCGCCCTCGCGGCAGCCCGCCGAGGGCAACGCGTGCTCGTACTCTCCGCCGACACCACCGACCCCCTCGGCACCCTGCTCGGCCCACCCCGCGGCCCCGCCACCACCCCCGCCCCCGGCCTCACCGCCGAACCCGTCGCCACCGACAACCTCTGGCGCGCCCGCATCGACTCCGCCGACGACTTCCGCCAGGGCCTGGTCGACCTCCAGGAACGCGGCACCGCCGTCCTCGGCATGCTCGGCGCCCGGCCCCTGACCGCCGAAGAACTCACCGAACTGCCGGGCACCGAACAGTTCGCCCTGCTCCGCGCCCTGCGCAGGACCGCGGACGCCGCCCCGACGGCCGGCGGCCCCTTCGACCTGGTCGTCGTGGACATGCCGCCGATCGACCAGGCCGTCGCGACCCTCGCCCTCCCCGCCCAGCTCCGCCGCTACCTCGCCCGCCTGGTCCCCGCCGAGCGGCAGGCCGCCCGCGCCCTGCGCCCCGTACTGGCACAGCTGGCCGGGGTCCCCATGCCCGCGCAGTGGCTCTACGAGACCGCCACCCGCTGGGACGGGGAACTCGCCGCCGTCCAGGCGGTCGTCGAGGCCGCCACCACCTCCGTCCTGCTGGTCGCCGAACCCGGCCCGGCCGCCGCCGAGGCCCTCCGGCTGGGCCGGCTCGGCCTCGCCCTGCACGGCCTGCCGGCCGGCCCGGTGATCGCCAACCGCATGGTCCCCGACGGCTCCGGCGACCCCTGGACGGCCGGCCTCGCCGCCGAACAGCAGAAGTACGCCGCGCAGTGGGACGCGTACCGGCCGCTGCCCCACCTGGGCCGGGCCCCCCGGGGCCCCGAGGACCTGGCGCTCCTCGACCCAGGCCCGGTCCCGGTCCCCGACCGGTCCGACTGGCCCGTCGAGGACCGGCGCGCCGAGGACGGGCTGCTCGTCTGGACGGTGCCGCTGCCCGATGCGCAGAAGCGGGAGCTCGACCTGGTCCGGCGCGGCGACGAACTGCTGCTCGGCGCGGGCCCGTACCGCAGGATCGTTCCGCTTCCCTCGGCACTGCGCCGCTGCACCGTCTCCGGTGCCTCCCTCACCGACGGCGCCCTCCGGATCCGCTTCACCCCGGACCCGGCCCTCTGGCCGCGCTGACCACGGAGGGGGCGGGCGGGAACGGACGGCGACGGGCGGGGGACAGGCCGGAACGGACAGGAAGGGCCGGGAACGGACGGGGGTGAGCGGACGGCCGGCCCAGGGGGACCGCGGGCGGCGACCCGGCGCCATACCCCCGTTCGGGTAACGTCGGAAGTACCCGCCCCAGCTGCCGCAGGAGAGTCCGCCATGAGCGAGGCCACCGACCATCCCGCCGACGACGACGCCTGGGCGAAGGCCTGCGCCGAGGACCTCGCCGCCGAGCGGGCCCGCCGTACGCAACGGAACACGGCCGGCGGCGGGAGCGGGAACAGCACCGGGACGGCCGCCGAGGAACTCCTCAAGCTCTTCGAAGCCGTCGCCGACAAGGTGTCCGGGCTGAACAACCCCCTGTTCGGCACCGCCGCCACAGGCGCCGTCCGCCAGTTCGTCAACCAGGCGAAGAGCGCCGCCAAGCCCGTCATCGAACGCAACCCGGAGGTCTTCGACCACCTCGCCGCCGCCGGTTCCGAGCTGCTCGCGGCCTACCGCACGGCGGTGGAGGGCCACGAACGCCGCTGGACCCGCGGCGACGACACGGGCGCCCACACGGGCCGCCCCCACAACACCGACAAGGGCGGCGACGACAACACCCGGACCCGAGGCGACGGCAGCACCCACAACCGGGGCGACGAGAGCACCCACAACCGGGGCGACGGCAACGCCGACAACCGGGGCGACAACGGCGACGGCCCCGGCCCGTCGGGTCGTATCGACCTCGACTGAGTGACGGCCGCCCTCGGGTACCTTTGGCCGTGGCGGGGTTTGACCGGAAACCGAGGGACTAATGGGACTCACCATCGGCGTCGACATCGGCGGCACGAAGATCGCGGCCGGCGTGGTCGACGAAGAGGGCACCATCCTGGAGACGTACAAGGTGCCCACCCCGCCGACCGCGGACGGCGTGACGGAGGCGATCTGCGCCGCCGTCGCCGAGGTCAGCAGCAACCACGCCGTCGAGGCGGTCGGCATCGGCGCGGCCGGATACGTCGACGACAAGCGCGCGACCGTACTCTTCGCGCCCAACATCAACTGGCGGCACGAGCCGCTCAAGGACAAGGTCGAGCAGCGCATCGGCCTCCCCGTGGTCGTCGAGAACGACGCCAACGCCGCCGCCTGGGGCGAGTACCGCTTCGGCGCCGGCCAGGGCCACGAGGACGTCATCTGCATCACCCTCGGCACCGGCCTCGGCGGCGGCATCATCATCGGCAACAAGCTGCGCCGCGGCCGCTTCGGCGTGGCCGCCGAGTTCGGCCACATCCGCGTCGTGCCCGACGGCCTGCTGTGCGGCTGCGGCAGCCAGGGCTGCTGGGAGCAGTACGCCTCCGGCCGGGCCCTGGTCCGCTACGCCAAGCAGCGCGCCAACGCCACCCCCGAGCGCGCCGAGATCCTCCTCGGCCTCGGCGACGGCACCGTCGAGGGCATCGAGGGCAAGCACGTCAGCGAGGCGGCCCGGGCGGGCGACCGGGTGGCCGTGGACTCCTTCCGCGAGCTGGCCCGCTGGGCCGGCGCCGGTCTGGCCGACCTCGCCTCCCTCTTCGACCCGTCCGCGTTCATCGTCGGCGGCGGGGTCTCCGACGAGGGCGAGCTGGTCCTCGAACCGATCCGCAAGTCCTTCCGTCGCTGGCTGATCGGCGCCCAGTACCGGCCGCACGCGCAGGTGCTGGCCGCCCAGCTCGGCGGCAAGGCGGGCCTGGTCGGCGCGGCGGACCTGGCCCGCCAGGGCTGAACCGGCCGGAGCGGCCGTACCGGCCACGGCTGAAGCGGCCGTACCGGCTGCCTGCCGGGGCACAGGACTCCGGAGTCTGCCCGCCGCGCCCCCTGTGGGCACGGCGGGCAGCGGCATATGTTGCCCCACATGGATGATCTGCCTCAGTCCCATACGGAATCGGACGGCTCCGCGGTGATCCGGGTGCTCTCCTACAACCTCCGCTCGATGCGCGACGACGAGGATGCCCTCGCCCGGGTGATCCGAGCCTGCTCCCCGGACCTGGTCTTCGCCCAGGAGGCCCCCCGCTTCTTCCGCTGGCGCAAGCACGCCGCCAGGCTGGCGGCGAAGGCCGAACTGGTGGTCCTCGGCGGCGGCGCGACCGCCGCGGGCACCCTGCTGATGTGTTCGCTGCGCGCCCACGTGGAGCGCACCGAGGACGTGCTCCTGCCGCTCACCCCGGGCCTGCACCGCCGCGGGTTCGCGACCGCGGTCGTACGGATCGCCGGCGCCCGGGTCGGTCTGCTGAGCACGCACCTCTCCCTCCAGCGGGCGGAACGCGCGACCCAGGCGGGACTGCTGCTGGAGAGACTCCGCGCGCTGGACACCCCGTACGCCATCGCCGCGGGCGACCTCAACGAAACCCCGGGCGGCCCGGCCTTCACCCGCCTGACGTCCGAGCTGCAGGACTGCCGGACCGTCGCCCCCTGGGGCGACGAGAACACCTTCCCGACCACCGCCCCCGACCGCCGCATCGACGCCATCCTCACGACCCCCGGCGTGGAGGTCCTGGGCTGCGGAGTCCCCACGGAGCTGAAGGGAATCGCCGCAGCCGACCTGAAGTCAGCCTCGGACCACCTCCCGGTCCTGGCAGCGCTCCGCTTGCGGGCCGTGGCCTGAGGGGTGGGGGCTACGGCTCCTCCCCGCGGCCCGCTCCACCCCCCGAGCCCGGCCGGGCTCGGGCGGGGGTTGCCCACCCGCCCCCCGGCAGTGTGTGGCCGGACCGGACGATGCGGTGGGGCAGGGGCAGGGCAGTAGCGGGACTCGTGTCGGACGGGACCGGTCGGGGGGTGGGGGGTCGGGACAGCGACCGGATCCGTTGGGAGGGGGCCATGGGGCCTGGCGGGGTGTGGGTGTGCCGGGGCGTTGCCTGGACGGAATCAGGGAGGTGCCCGGGGGCTGCCCGTCAGTCCTCACTGTCCTTCCGGGGCCGTCAGCCCTGTCAAGGGCGCTCCTTCGTCGCGTCGCCCGGAGGGCGATGGCCCGTTGGGCCACCCTTGACAGGACTGACGGCCCCGGAACGAC
>NZ_JBFBGR010000014.1:0-110653 GCF_040684755.1 Streptomyces sp. NPDC089799
CTCCGGGCGACGCGACGAAGGAGCGCCCTTGACGCCGGCGGCCGGCACGGAAGGACAGTGAGGACTGACGGGCAGCCCCCGGGCACCCCTGCGATTCCGTCCAGGCGAAGCACCGGCACCTCACGCGCCGCCGGGGTCCCTGCGGGGCCATTCCCCCACCCCACCCCTTCCCGAAACCGGGGCTCCGCCCCAGACCCGTTTCGGGGCTCCGCCCCCGATCCCCTCCAGGGCTCCGCCCCACGGGCCACACCGCCAGACGGCAACTGCCCGCCGGGGCCCAGCTCGCAGACGCCGTCCGGAGGGACCCCCATCCCGAAACCGGGACTCCGTTCCGGCCCCATCGGGGCTCCGCCCCGATCCCCTCCAGGGCTCCGCTCCACAGGCAACGCCGCCAGACGGCAACTGCCCGCCCCGGCCCGGCTCCCGGACTCCGTCCGGTCGCAGCCCCCAGGGGCGGTGGGCAACCCCCGCCCCACCCCGACACCGCTCAGGGGGTGAAGCGGGGCCAAACCACGCCCCCGACCCCCACGCCACCCAGAGGGTGAAGCGGGGCCGGACCGCAGCCCGCCCCGCCCTCGTCCTCACCCCGCCCCTCAGGCGAAGTTCGGCGCGTTCCGCTCGTACACCAGGCGCAGCCCGATCAGGGTCAGCCACGGTTCGTGGTCGTCGATCACGGACGACTCGCCGAGCACCATGGGGGCCAGGCCGCCCGTGGCGATGACGCGGACGTCGTCCGGGTCGCCGTTCGGGCCCGCCAGTTCCTTCGCCATCCGGGTGACGACGCCGTCGACCTGGCCCGCGAAGCCGTAGACCACGCCGGACTGCATGGCCTCGACCGTCGATTTGCCGATGACGTTCCGCGGGCGCGCCAGCTCGATCTTCCTGAGCTGGGCGCCGCGTACCCCGAGCGCCTCCATGGAGATCTCGATGCCGGGGGCGATCACGCCGCCCACGTACTCGCCCCGCGCGGAGACCGCGTCGAAGGTGGTCGCCGTACCGAAGTCCACGACGATCGCCGGGCCGCCGTACAGCTCCACCGCCGCGCACGCGTTGATGATGCGGTCGGCGCCGACCTCCTTCGGGTTGTCCGTCAGGATCGGCACGCCGGTCTTGATGCCCGGCTCGACCAGCACCGCGGGTACGTCGCCGTAGTAGCGGCGGGTCACCTCGCGCAGTTCGTGCAGGACCGCCGGGACGGTCGAGCAGATCGCGATGCCGTGGATGCCGTCGCCCAGCTCGCTGCCGAGCATGGGGTGCATGCCCATCAGGCCCTGCATCAGCACGGCCAGTTCGTCGGCGGTGCGGCGCGGCTCGGTCGAGATGCGCCAGTGCTCGATGATCTCGTCCCCGTCGAACAGGCCCAGGACGGTGTGGGAGTTCCCCACGTCGATCGTCAGGAGCATCGGTTACACCGCCTCGCGCGGCTCGCTCGTGGCGGTCAGCGCGCGCAGGTCCAGGCCGATGTCCAGGACCGGCGAGGAGTGCGTCAGCGCGCCCACCGCCAGGTAGTCCACGCCGGTCTCCGCGTACGCCCGCGCGTTCTCCAGGGTCAGGCGGCCGGAGGACTCCAGCACCGCGCGGCCCTTGTTGTGCTCGCGGTTGAGGATCACGGCCTCCTCGGTCTCCATCGGCGTGAAGTTGTCGAGCAGGATCAGGTCGGCGCCCGCGTCCATGACCTCGCGGCACTGGTGCAGGGTGTCGACCTCGACCTCCACCGGCAGGTCCGGGAAGGCCTCCCGTACGGCCTTGAACGCCTGGGCCACGCCGCCGGCCGCGACCACGTGGTTGTCCTTGACCAGCGCCGCGTCCGACAGGGACATGCGGTGGTTGACGCCGCCGCCGCACCGCACCGCGTACTTCTCCAGGGAGCGCAGGCCGGGGGTGGTCTTGCGGGTGTCGCGGACCCGGGCGGCGGTGCCCTCCAGGGCGTCCGCCCAGCGGCGGGTCGCCGTGGCGATGCCGGACAGGCGGCAGAGGAGGTTCAGCGCGCTGCGCTCGCCGGTGAGCAGGTCGCGGGTGGGGCCGGTGACCGAGAGCAGCACCTGCCCGGGCTCGACCCGGTCGCCGTCCTCGGCGTGCCGCTCCACCTCGAAGGCGTCGGTGGCGACCACGGAGAACACGGCCTCGACGATGCGCAGGCCGGCGACGGTGCCCGCCTCGCGGGCGGTGAAGTCGGCAACGGCGACGGCGTCCTCGGGGACGGTGGCGACGGTGGTGACGTCGACGCCGCCGTCGAGGTCCTCGGACACCGCCATCTCGGCGATCGCCTCGACCTCATACGGGTCCAGGCCCGCGTCCGCCAGCAGCTGGGCCAGCGCCGGGTCCAGGCCGGACTCCTCGCCGCCGCAGCCGCAGCCGTCGCCGCAGCCGCCTTCGTTCTCGGGGTCGATCAGGGGGAGTTCGGGGGTGCTCACGGTTACGGCTCCTGGCTCGGGTGGCTCGGGGTGGGGGGTACGGACGTACCGGCGGGCGTACGGGGTGACGTACCGGCGGACACGACATCGGACGTGACGTCGGACGCGGCGTCGGACGTACCGGCGGACGCGACGTCCGGCGCTCCGCCCGGCGTGCGCGTCGGCGGGAAGTCCGCGGTCCCGGTCTCGGTCACGACCAGCGCCCGCCTCTGCGTACGGGACAGGCGTACCACGAGGTGGCGGCGCCAGGCGGGGTCGTCGCGGTCGGGGTGGTCCTCGCGCCAGTGGCAGCCGCGGGTCTCCTCGCGGCGGAGGGCGGCGGCGACCAGGACCCGGGACACGCACAGCAGGTTGGTGGCCTCCCAGGTGTCCACGCCCGGCTCGGCCGTCTTGCCGTGGGTCTCCAGGTCGTGGAGCGCGGCGGCGTAGAGGGATTCCAGGGCGTCGGCGGCACCGCGCAGCGAGTCCTGCGAGCGCAGGACGCCCGCGCCGCCGGTCATGATGCGCTGGATCTCCAGGCGGGCCGTGGCGGGGAGCAGGGGTCCGCGGGAGGGCACGGCTATGCCGGGGCCGCCGGCCGCGGGGGCGTTCTGCGTGATGTCCGCGGCGATGCGCTCCGCGAAGACCAGGCCCTCCAGGAGGGAGTTGGAGGCGAGCCGGTTGGCTCCGTGCACGCCGGTGCAGGCGACCTCACCGCAGGCGTAGAGGCCGGGGACGGTGGTGCGGCCGCGCGTGTCGGTGCGTACGCCGCCGCTGGCGTAGTGCGCGGCGGGGGCGACCGGGATGGGCTGGGTGACCGGGTCGATGCCGTGGCTGCGGCAGGCGGCGAGGATGGTGGGGAAGCGGTTCTCCCACATCTGCGCGCCGAAGTGGCGGGCGTCCAGGTACATGTGCGCGGCGCCCTGCTCCTGCATGCGGCGCATGATGCCCTTGGCGACGATGTCGCGGGGGGCGAGTTCGGCGAGTTCGTGCTGGCCGACCATGAAGCGGACCCCGTCGGCGTCGACGAGGTGGGCGCCCTCGCCGCGGACGGCTTCGGAGACCAGCGGCTGCTGGCCTTCGGCGTCCGGGCCGAGGAAGAGCACGGTGGGGTGGAACTGGACGAACTCCAGGTCGGAGACCTCGGCTCCGGCGCGGAGGGCGAGGGCCACTCCGTCTCCGGTGGACACGGCCGGGTTGGTGGTGGCGGAGAAGACCTGGCCCATGCCGCCGGTCGCGAGGATCACGGCGGGCGCGTGGACGGCTCCGACGCCGTCGTGCTGGCCCTCGCCCATGACGTGCAGGGTGACGCCGGCGGTGCGGCCCTCGCCGTCCTGCAGCAGGTCGAGGACGAGGGCGTTCTCGACGGTCTCGATGCCGGCCGCGTGCACGGCCTCGACCAGGGCGCGGGAGATCTCGGCGCCGGTGGCGTCGCCGCCGGCGTGGGCGATGCGGCGGCGGTGGTGGCCGCCCTCGCGGGTCAGCTCTATCTCCCCGGTGCCGGCGTCCCGGTCGAACTCGGCTCCGGTGTCGATGAGCCGGCGGACCGCGTCGGGGCCTTCGGTGACGAGGAGGCGTACGGCGGCCTCGTCGCAGAGTCCGGCGCCCGCGACGAGGGTGTCGTCGAGGTGCTGCTCGGGGGTGTCGCCCTCGCCGAGGGCGGCGGCGATGCCGCCCTGGGCCCAGCGGGTGGAGCCGTCGTCGAGCCGTGCCTTGGTGACGACGACGGTGCGGCGGCCGGCGGCGGCGCAGCGGAGCGCGGCCGTCAGGCCGGCCACGCCGGAGCCCACGACCACGACGTCGGCTTCCAGGGCCCAGCCGGGGGCGGGGGCGTGCAGCCGTATGCCGGTGCCCGCGCCGGTTCCGGTTCCGGTGTTCGCTCTGCCTGACGAGGTGCTCACGCGTGTGCTCCGAACTCCAATGGGATGTTGTCGATCAGCCGGGTGGTGCCGACCTTCGCGGCGACGGCCAGTACGGCCGGGCCGGTGTGGCCGGCCGGGACCTCGGTGAAGTCTGCGGGGTCGACGAGCGCGAGGTAGTCCAGTACCAGGGGCACGTCGGTGTGCGCGGCGTCGTCGAGGACGTGCCGGGCGGCGGCCCGTACGGCGTCGGGCAGGCCGGCGGCGGCCACGGACACGGCGTGCGCGTCGGCGGAGGCGCGGGTCTCGCCGAGCTTGGCGAGGGCGGTGGCGCGGGCCTCGGAGGAGCCCTGGGACTCGGCGCGGGCGGCGAGTGCGGCCTGGGCGGCGAGCCGGTCCTGTCCGGCGAACAGGGCGCGGGAGAGGGCGAGGGCGGTGTGGCGCTCGGGCTCGGAGAGGTAGCGGTTGCGGCTGGAGAGGGCCAGGCCGTCGGCTTCCCGGACGGTGGGGACCCCGACGATCTCGACGGGGAAGTTGAGGTCGGTCACCATGCGCCGGATGAGGGCGAGTTGCTGGGCGTCCTTCTGGCCGAAGAAGGCGACGTCGGGCCGGGTGAGGTGGAGCAGCTTGGCGACGACGGTGAGGACCCCGTCGAAGTGGCCGGGGCGGGTGGCGCCTTCGAGGACGGTGCCCATGGGGCCGGCGGTGACGCGGACCTGGGGTTCGCCGCCGGGGTACACCTCGTCGGCGGCGGGGGCGAACACCGCGTCGGCACCGGCTCGTCCGGCGAGGGCGAGGTCGGCGTCGAGGGTGCGCGGGTAGCGGTCGAGGTCCTCGTTCGCCCCGAACTGCAGGGGGTTGACGAAGACGGTGACGACGACCTGGCCGTCGGCTCCGGCGCGTTCGCGGGCGGCGCGGATGAGGGTGGCGTGGCCCTCGTGCAGTGCGCCCATCGTCATCACGACGGTACGGCTGCCCCGGCGCGGCAGCGCGTACAGCTCCGCTCCGGTGCCGATCAGCCTGACCGCCTGGCCGGCGGGCGTGTCCGGGGCGGCCGGGGTGGCCGGCGTCGCGGGGGTGGCTCCGGCGGCCGGGGTGGCCGACGTGGCCGGGTTCGTCAGGTTCGTCATCCTTCGTTCCCTCCGTCCCCTCCGTCGGCGAGGACGTCGAGGAGGTCCTCCGCGAGTTCGGGCTTGAGCAGGCCTTGCGCGAGGGCGCGGTCGGCGGTGGTGCGGGCCATCGCCAGGTAGCCGGCGACGGTCTGCGGGGCGTGCTTGCGCAGTTCGGCGACGTGCGCGGCGACGGTGCCGGCGTCCCCGCGGGCGACCGGGCCGGTGAGGGCGGCGTCGCCGGAGCGCAGGGCGTTGTCGAGGGCGGCGCCGAGCAGCGGGCCGAGCATTCGGTCGGGGTGTTCGACGCCGGAGGCGCGGAGCAGTTCCATGGCCTGGGCGACCAGGGTGACCAGGTGGTTCGCGCCGAGGGCCAGGGCCGCGTGGTAGAGCGGGCGGGACTCCTCGGCGATCCACTCGGGCTCGCCGCCCATCTCGATGACCAGGGCTTCGGCGGCGAGGCGCAGCGCGTCGGGGGCGGTGACGCCGAAGGAGCAGCCGGCCAGCCGGTCCACGTCGACGCTGGTCCCGGTGAAGGTCATGGCGGGGTGCAGGGCGAGCGGCAGGGCGCCGGCCCGGCGGGCGGGGTCGAGGACGGCGGCGCCGTACCGGCCGGAGGTGTGCACGAGGAGCTGTCCGGGCCGGACGGCGCCGGTGTCGGCGAGGCCCTGGACGAGCGGCGGCAGCGCGTCGTCGGGGACGGTGAGCAGCACCAGGTCGGCGTACTCCAGCACCTGGGCGGGGGTGACGAGCGGGACTCCGGGCAGCATGGCCTCGGCGCGGCGCCGGGAGGCGTCGGAGACTCCGGACACGGCGACGGGCCGGTGTCCGGCCAGTTGCAGGGCGCGGGCCAGGGCGGGGCCGACCCGGCCGGCGCCGACGACGCCGACGGTGAGCCGGGCAGGGCGGTCCTGCTGTGTTGCGTTCACGCGGGAAGGGCCTTCCGTTCCAGTCCGCGAGGGGTACCGGACGATACGTCGCCATGCTAGCCCCTGGGGGGTGCGCGGCCCCTGTTCAGGCGGGTCCGGGGACGCGTGGGGCGGCGGCGATAAGGAGGGGCGGCCGGGGCCCGGCGCGGGCGATGATCAGCGGCATGAGCGACGAGGACACGAATGCCGGCGGCACGGACGCCGGGGGCACGAACGGACAGGACACGGACGCCACGGGCGGGGACGCCCGAGGCGGGGACGCCGCGGGCAGTGACGGGCAGGACGCGGCCGCCGCGGGTACGGACGACGGGGGCGCCGACCGGCAGGAGCGGTGGACCGCGGCCTGGCGCAAGGCGCCGCGGGCGCTGAGCCGGAGCCCGCGCGAGCCGGGGATCGGGGAGCTCCTGGAGCACCTTGCCGGGCTGGACCACGACCCGGACCGGCCGGTGGACCTCTACGGCGACGGCGTGGTGGCGGACCTGGAGCGCCGGGTCGCGGAGCTGCTGGGCACGGAGGACGCGGCGTTCTTCCCGACCGGCACGATGGCCCAGCAGGTGGCGCTGCGCTGCTGGGCGGGCCGGACCGGGAACCCGCTGGTGGCGCTGCATCCGCTCAGCCATCCTGAGATGTGGGAGGGCGGGGCGCTGTCGGCCGTGTCGGGGCTGCGGACCACGCATCCGACGCGGGAGCGGCGGCAGCCGTCGGCGGAGGAGGTGCGGGACCTCCCGGAGCCGTTCGGGACGCTGATGGTGGAGCTGCCGCTGCGGGACGCGGGCTTCGTGCTGCCCTCCTGGGAGGAGCTGGAGGAGCTGGTGGAGGCGGCCCGGGAGCGGGAGGCGGTGGTGCACTTCGACGGGGCGCGGCTGTGGGAGACCACGGTGCACTTCGGGCGTCCGCTGCCGGAGATCGCCGCGCTGGCGGACAGCGTGTACGTGTCCCTCTACAAGTCGCTGGGCGGGCTGAGCGGGGCGGCGCTGGCGGGGCCCCGCGGGTTCGTGGAGGAGACCCGGGTGTGGCGGCACCGGTACGGCGGCCAGGTCGTCCAGCAGTTCCCGCAGGCCCTGTCGGCGCTGGCCGGGCTGGACCGGGAGCTGCCGCGGCTGCCGTCGTACGTGGCCCAGGCCCGGGTGGTCGCGGAGGCGCTGGCCGCGGGGCTGGCGGAGGAGGGCGTGCCGTGGTTCGCGGTGCATCCGGAGGTTCCGCACACGCACCAGTTCCAGGTGTGGCTGCCCTACGACGCGGACGTGCTGACCGAGGCGTCGGTGCGGCAGGCGGAGGAGACGGGTACGGCGCTGTTCCGGGTGTGGTCGCCGGAGGGGCCGCCGGGGCTGGCGATGACCGAGGTGACGGTGACGGGGCCGGGGCTGTCGTGGACGGCCGATGACGTCGCGGCTGCGGTGGCGGACTTCGTGTCCCGCGTGGGCGCCTGACCGCGGATGGGCGGGGCGCTGCCTGCGGGGCGGCTGCGGCCTGCGGGCTGCTGCTGCCGGGCCGGGTTACGAGCCTGAGCGGCGGTGTCCCGTGCCCACGCACGGGCACGCATGCCCGTAGGAGGGGCGTCAGTGGTGGGGAAGGAGGCGGTGGAGGGCGGCGCGCCAGGGGTGGCGGGCCGGGCGGCCGTCGAGGACCGCTCTGCACTGTTCGTAGGAGCGGGCCTCGCGCAGGGCGGCGACGTCGTCGCGGCCGGGCGGCGGCGGCATCGGGTCCCCGTGCTGGGCCGCCCGGTAGCTGTCGATGAGGTACTGCTCTATCGCGGTCATGACTCCACCCTCACCCCGTCGGCGCGGTCCCGCCCGTCGATTGACGGCCGGCGTCAATCGACGTGCTGCGGCGCGTGCCGCTGCGGGCCGCACGGGCCGTCGCGGACAGAATGATCCGGTGAGCGTGACCATCGACATCGCCGACCTGCCCGCCGAGCGGATCTCCTTCTCCCCCTCGCCGCTGGCGGAGCTGTGCATGGCCCTGCACGCGCTCTCCCAGCCCGCCCACCATCCCGGCCTCGGCTCCTGGACCACGGCCACCTCCGCCGCGCTCGACCCGTGCCTGGCGGACCGGCTGCTGGAGGCCGAGTTCCTGTGGCGGAGCTCGTTCTCCGACCTCTTCATGGCCTTCGCCGGGGTGCCCGGCGGTACCGGCCTGCCCGGCGCCACGCTCGCCGAGGAGCTCGACGTACTCGACCGGCTGGACGACGAGCGGTTCGTCACGGCCGCCCTGGAGCACTGTTCGCTGGCCCGCTACGACTCCGGGCTGCCCTCACCGCTGAAGGATCCGGCCGCCCGCACCAGGGCGCTGGAGACGGCCGCCGCCCGCGGACCGCGGCAGCTCGGCTTCTCCGTGCGGCTGCTGGACGACACCGCCGCCGTACGGGTGTGGCTGCGCCGGCTGCTGGAGGAGTGCGAGGAAGCGTTCTTCGCCGAGACCTGGCGGCGGGTGCAGCCGCAGCAGCTGGCCGACGCCCGGCACAAGACCCTGGTGCTGCGCCGCAAGGGTCTGGCGGCGGCGCTGAAGGAGACCTCGGCGGCGCTCCGGGTCGACGCGGAGGGCACGGTCATCACCGCGGACAAGATGGTGCACGGGACGGCCACCGCGACCGATCCGGCCGTCGGGGAGGGCCTGGTGTTCGTCCCGACCCATTTCGGCTGGCCGCACCTGCTGGTGCTGCACGCGCCGGGCTGGCGTCCGGTGGTGCACTACCCGCTGGCCTCCCCCTCGGACGGGCTCGCCGCCGGATCCGCTTCGGTGGACCTGCTGCAGCGCCGGATGGAGGCGCTCGCGCACCCGATGCGGATGCGGCTGTGCCGGAGCCTGGCGCGGGCGCCGTACACGACCGGCGAGTTGGCGAACGTGTACGGGATCACCGCGCCGGAGGTCTCCCGGCACCTGTCGGTGCTGAAGAAGGCGGGACTGCTCCGCACCCACCGCCAGGGGCGCTATGTCCAGCACCAATTGGACCTTTCCATAGTGGCGCGGATCGGATCCGATTTCATCGAGGGCATCCTCCGGTAGTTCCGCGGGCACGCCGGAAGGACGGAAGTGAAGATCCAACTTCCGTTCTGCAACGACGCGTTCACCCCGCCGACGCACCGATAAATGGAATTCACGAACCGGAATCAGTGAAAAGTCTGGCCAGCGCGGCCCGTTGATGCCTAACGTGCGTCCACCGCAGACGACCCAGCCTGTCGTGAAAGGACTTCCATGCCCTCACGCCGTATCGCCGTCGCCACCGCCACCCTGGCCGCAGCGGCCCTCGTCTCCCCCCTGCTGCTGGCCGGACCGGCAGGCGCCACCAGCCCGCAGAGCGACGCCGCACGCGGCGACGCGCTCGCCCGGAAGCTGGTGAAGGATGCCACCGGCAAGGGCGCCTTCAACCACCTCAAGGTCTTCCAGGGCATCGCCGACTACAACAACGGCACGCGGGTCGCCGGCTCGAAGGGCCACGAACAGTCGGCGAAGTACATCGAGGCCGTCCTGCGGGCGTCCGGATACCAGGTCAGCCGGCACGAGTTCGACTTCGTGTACGTGGAGACCCTGGCGGAGAAGCTCACCGTGAACGGGGCCGCCGGGCGCGACGTCCCGATCAAGCTGATGACGTACACGGCGAGCAGCCCGCAGGGCGGCGTGACGGCGCAGGTCGCCGTGGCCCCGGTCGACGCCGACGGCACCAACGGATGCGAGCCGGGCGACTTCGCCGCCGGCGCCTTCACCGGGAAGATCGCCCTGATCAAGCGGGGCGGCTGCACCTTCGCGGCGAAGCAGGCGAACGCGGCGGCGGCCGGCGCGGCGGGCGCGGTGATCTACAACAACACCGCCGGCGGCCTCAACGGCACCATAGGGGACCCGACGGCGGGCAGGATCCCGACGGGCGGTGTCACCCAGGAGGAGGGCGAGAAGCTCGCCGCGGAGGCGGCGGCCGGGCCGGTCGAGGTGACCCTGGACATCCGCGAGCTCCGGGAGAACCGGAAGACGTTCAACGTGGTCGCGGAGACCCGCGGCGGCGACGCGGACAACACCGTCTTCCTCGGCGCGCACCTGGACTCGGTCGCGGACGGTCCCGGAATCAACGACAACGGCTCGGGCTCGGCGGGCATCCTGCAGGTCGCGCAGCGCCTGGCACCCAGCCAGAACAAGATCAAGAACAAGGTCAGGTTCGCGTGGTGGTCCGCGGAGGAGTTCGGTCTGCTCGGGTCGGAGGCGTACGTCGGCTCGCTGACCGAGGAGCAGAAGAAGCAGATCAAGCTCTATCTGAACTTCGACATGATCGCCTCGCCGAACTCCGCGTACTTCGTGTACGACGGTGACGACTCCGACGGCGTCGGATCGGGCCCCGGCCCGGAGGGCTCGGCGCAGCTGGAGAAGGGCATCACCGACTTCCTCGACTCGAAGAAGATCCCGCACGAGGGCACGGACTTCTCCGGGCGCTCCGACTACGGGCCGTTCATCGAGGTGGGCATCCCGTCGGGCGGCACGTTCACCGGTGCCGAGGGCATCAAGACGGACGCCCAGGCCGCGAAGTTCGGCGGGCAGGCGGGTGTCGCGTACGACGTGAACTACCACGGCAAGGGCGACGACATCACCAACATCGACCAGAAGGCGCTGGACATCAACGTGGACGTGATCGCGGACGCGGTCGGCCACTACGCCTTCGACCTGGCACCGCTGTCCAAGCCGGTCGTCTCGACGCCGACCGACGGCTCCGCCGGCAGTGGCGGCCTCCACGCCGGCCACGACCACGCCGTTCAGTAACCCCGCGTCCCCCGCGCCCCCCGGCCAGGGGCGCGGGGAACTGCGCGACCGGCCCCCACCGACCCGCAGGCGGGGGGGTCCGGGGCAGGCCCCGGTTTCGGGATGGGGGTCCCCCGGACGGAGTCTGGGGGGAGGGCGGGGTGGGGAAAAGCGAACCGGCTACGGCCAAGCAGCAGCGAGGCCGACCGGCTGGGCCAGCCACAGGAAGTCCCCCAGCCCGCCCCGCGCGGTGAGCTCCGCCGCCTCCCCCGCCGAGGCCAGCGCCCGTACGTACGCCGCCGGATCCGCCGAGGCGAGCGCCAGTGGGGGCCGCGCCCCCGACACTCCGAGCGCGGCAAGCGCCTCGCGCTGCGTCAGGAGCACCGGCTCCGGGCCGACGGGGCTGCCGGATCCGCCGGGCCCGCCCGCCGAGGCCGCCCCCGCGCCCGCCGCCGCACACGCGTCCATCGCCACGTGCGCCGTCACGTCACAGCTCCCGTCCGGCACCGCCGCCACCTCGCGCCCCGCGCGGAACCCGGCCAGGGTCCCCCATGCCGGCCGGGCCCCGGCAAGGTGCGCGTAGTCCACCGCCACCGCCAGGCCCCGCGACAGGCTCGCCACCGCCGCCGCCCACGCCTCGTCCCGCGGCCGCCCGATCTCCGCCCGGCCGCCGCCGGCGGCCCCCGCCCCCGCCCCCGCCCCCGGCCACCAGCGCTCCAGCCAGGCCCGGTCGGCCGCCGCGAGCTCCCCGCCCGGGGTCTCCGTACCGTCCTGTCCGACCAGGACGTAGCGGCCGTCCTCGGCGACGTCCAGCGGCACGTTGTCCAGCCACTCGTTGGCGAAGAGCAGCCCGCTCGCCCCCGCCGGAGGCTCCGGCACCCAGGCGATCCGCGCGTCCAGGCCCTCCGGGCGGCCCGCGCGCTCCACCGCGTACGGCCGGACCCGCGCCGCGACGTCGGCGGGCAGTGCCGCGAGCACCCCGGTCAGCAGTTCCGCCCGCCCCGCGCCGACGTCCACCAGGTCCAGCCGGTCCGGCCGGCCCAGCGCCCCGTCCACCCACAGCAGCAGCCGGGCCACCGCGCCCGCGTACAGCGGCGAGGCGTGCACCGACGTGCGGAAGTGCCCGGCCGGCCCGGCCCCGCCCTCGCGCACGTAGAAGCCGCCCGGCCCGTACAGCGCCGCCTCCATCGCCTCCGCCCAGCCCCGCGCGGTGCCCGCCGGGCCTGCGGCGCGGTCCCCGTCGGGGCCGTTCCCATTGCTCACCGCACCAAGGCTAGGGTCACCGTCCACCTTGGGGAGTACGCACCCCGTTCCCTAATCGCACCTGTGGTTGACTCCCGCACCTGTCTGCTTTGCCTACGCTGGGTTACGTGCAGCGCCTTTACGACTTCCTCCGCAGACACCCGACGGGCGTCGACAGCTTCTGGGCTGTCCTGCTCTTCGCGTTCGGGATGCTGCAGATCGCCTCATCGGGCGGGTCGGCGGCCGAGCGGTTCCTCGCCGTACCGGCGGTGATCGCGCTCTCCACCGCCGTGGCGCTGCGCCGCAAGTGGACCGTGCCCATGCTCTGGGTGACCGTGGGCGCCGGCGCGTACCAGCTGGCCACCGGCTTCGAGCCGACCCCGGCGAACTTCGCGATGCTGATCGTTCTGTACACGGTCGCCGCGGCGGACGTGCCCCGCTGGACCTCCCGCACCGCCCTCGGCATCGGTCTGGCCGCGCCGGTGCTGAGCATGATCCGCTGGCCGCTGCACTCGGCGACCAGTACCGGCGAGAAGATCTTCACCCTGGTCATGCTGATGGTGATGTTCGCCCTGGCCTGGGTGATGGGCGACTCGGTCCGCACCCGCCGCGCGTACTACGCCCAGCTCGTCGAGCGGAACCAGCGGCTGGAGAAGGAGCGTGCCGCGCAGGCCCAGGTCGCCGTCGCCGCCGAGCGCGCCCGGATCGCCCGCGAGCTGCACGACGTGGTCGCGCACAACGTCTCGGTGATGGTGGTCCAGGCCGACGGTGCGGCGTACGTCATGGACTCCGCGCCCGAGCTGGCCAAGGAGGCCCTGCAGACCATCTCCGGCACCGGCCGGCAGGCGCTCGCCGAGATGCGCCGGCTGCTCGGCGTACTGCGCACCGGCGAGCCCGAGGCGTCCGAGGACTACGTGCCGCAGCCGGACGTGGAGCAGATCGAGGTGCTGGTGGAACAGGTCCGGACGGCCGGCCTGGACGTGGACTTCGCGGTCGAGGGCGCCCCGCGGCAGCTCCCCAGCGGGGTCGAGCTGACCGCGTACCGGATCGTGCAGGAGGCCCTGACCAACACCCGCAAGCACGGCGGTCCGGAGGCCCGGGCCAGCGTGCGGCTGGTCTACTTCGACGACGGGCTCGGCCTGCTGATCGAGGACGACGGCCGTGGCGCGGCCCACGAGATGTACGAGGACGGCGGCGCCGACGGCGCCGGGCACGGACTGATCGGCATGCGCGAGCGGGTCGGTATGGTCGGCGGCACCCTGGACGCGGGGCCGCGCCCGGGGGGCGGTTTCCGGATCAGTGCCCTGCTGCCGTTGAAGAAGCAGCAGCCGTGAGAAGAACCGGCTCTGCGAAGGACCGGCTCTGCGAGGGACCGGCTCTGCGAAGAAGCAGCCCGAGAAGAAGCAGCAACGCTGAGAGGAATGAGGTCGAGGTAGCGGATGTCGATCCGAGTGATGCTTGTCGACGACCAGGTGCTGCTCCGCACCGGCTTCCGGATGGTGCTCGCCGCCCAGCCGGACATGGAGGTCGTCGCGGAGGCGGGTGACGGCCTGGAGGCGCTGGAGGTGCTCCGCGCGACGAAGGTCGACGTCGTCCTGATGGACGTGCGCATGCCGCGTCTCGACGGGGTGGAGGCCACCCGCCGGATCTGTGAGCGGCCCGAGCACCCGAAGGTCATCATCCTGACCACCTTCGACCTGGACGAGTACGCGTTCTCCGGGCTGAAGGCGGGGGCCAGCGGGTTCATGCTGAAGGACGTGCCGCCGGCCGAGCTGCTCGCCGCGATCCGGTCGGTGCACAGCGGTGACGCGGTCGTGGCCCCGTCCACCACCCGCCGGCTGCTGGACCGGTTCGCCCCGATGCTGCCCACGACGGCGGCGGAGCCTCGGAACAAGGAGCTGCAGCGGCTGACGGAGCGCGAGCGCGAGGTCATGCTGCTGGTCGCGCAGGGCATGTCGAACGGCGAGATCGCCGCCCGGCTGGTGCTGTCGGAGGCCACGGTCAAGACCCATGTGGGCCGCATCCTGACCAAGCTGGAGCTGCGCGACCGGGTCCAGGTGGTGGTCATGGCCTACGAGTCCGGGCTGGTCCGCGCCGGAGGCGGCGGGGCGGGCTGAGGTTCACCCGCCGCCCCTCCCTGGTGGCGGGGCGGCGGGGGCGTCGGACCGGGCTCAGCGCGAGAGGACCTCGCAGGTGCCCGGCACCACGACGTCCAGGGTGGCCGGATCGGCGATCGCCACGTCGAGGCCCGGGCCGCAGTCGACCCGGTCGAAGTGGGCGTTGCGGCTGATGATGACGTCGTTGCCGCCGCGGCCCTCGAAGGTGTTCGTCCCGGGCGCGGTGACCCAGCCGTCGTTGTCGGTGAGCCGGTCCGGGCCGGTGCCGCCGATCAGGCGGTCCTGGCCGGCGCCGCCGACGAGGTCGCTCGGCACCGCGGTGTCGTTGGTGGCGACGTCGTTCTGGTCGCCGAGGACGGCCGAGATCCGGCTCACGCCCGTGGCGGCGCCGCAGCGGACCGTGTGGGTGTCGACGGTGGTGCAGCCGGCACCGGGCAGCAGGGTGGCCGTCGAGTCGTTGACGAAGAAGCCCGAGGCGTTGGAGCTGAAGGTGACGGTGTTCGTCTCCCCCGGCAGGGCGGTGAAGTAGACCTGACCGAAGCTGCGCGTGACGTAGGCCGGGCTGGCGGAGGCCGGGGCGGCGAGGCCGACCGTCAGGGTGAGGGCGGCCGCGGCGGGGACGGCGAAGCGGGCGGCGGCGAGCAGACGTACGGATGTGAGGTTCATCGGTGCAGTCAGTCCCTTGGGTTGCCGGTGCGGACCGGATCGAGGATCCGCATGGTCCGCGCTACCCGGAGCGACCGCGTTCTTCCGATGATCCGCATCGGGTTACCCCGTGTGCCCCACGCAACCGCTCGTCCGGCGCACGACTCAGGCGGCCCCGGCCCCTCCGGTCATCCAGCGGTCCGGGCCGGTCCCGGCCCGCCCGGTCCGGGACCGGTCGGCCTGCGCGCGGAGCAGCTCCGCGGCCTGTACGGCGTCCCGCAGCCGGGCCGTCACCGTGCCGTCCGCACCCGTGTCCACGCATACGTCGGCCAGGCCGCGCGCCCGCTCCCACGGGCCCTGGGTGAGCCGCACGCTCTGCACCTTGGCGTGCGGGACGATCTCCGTACGGCGGCACAGCCTGCCGTGGCGGGCCGCGAAGACCTCCGGGGAGACCGCCAGGCCGTAGCCCTTCCACCACACCGGCACCACCCAGCGCGCGCCGCGGGCCGGCGACGGGGCGAAGGCCAGCGCCGACAGGTCCACCCCGGGCAGCACCCGGGCGACCACCGCGTACGCCTCCTCGCGCGGGGCGACCGGCACCAGGACGTCGTTCCCGGAGCCGGCCACCGCGAGCTCCACCCGTACCCAGCCGAGCCGCCGCCACAGCAGCGGCTCGACGATCCGGACCGTCTGGACGCGGCCGGGCGGGACCGTCTCGTGGGCCCGGTCGAGCAGGCCGTGGTCCAGCCGCAGCCCGTCCGGGGATTCGGCGACCGTCCAGTCGTATTCGGTGAGGAAGCGGCCGGCCGTGCCCGACCAGGCCGCGCCGAGCACCGGCAGCAGGGTCAGCAGGGTGGCCCACAGGCTGTCGCTGAGCAGCCACACCACCACCGGAACGGCCAGTGCGGCGGCGAGGGCGCCCCAACTGGAGAGGGTGAGCAGCAGCGACCGGACCAGGCGGGGGGTGGGCAGCCGCAGCAGTTCGCGCACCGGGGCCTCGCCCACGGTCGCCGCCTCGGCGGGGGTGAAACCGGCCGCCAGGGCGAGCAGCTCGGCGCGCAGCGCCACCGCTTCCCGTTCGCCCAGGAAGGCCAGCTCGTCCTTCTCCTCCGTGCCGATGACGTCCAGTTTGAGTTTGGCGACCCCGGCGAAGCGGGCCAGCAGCGGCCGGGTCACGTCCACCGCCTGGAGCCGTTCCAGGCGGATGTGCGCCGTGCGCCGGAAGACCAGGCCGGTGCGGATGCGCAGCTCGGTCCCGGTGACCGCGTACCGGGTGAACCACCAGCTGAGCAGCCCGTAGGAGCTCGCCACCAGCACCACTCCGGCCATGATCAACAGGAGCAGGAGGGAGCCGGCCTGTTCGATCCAGCGGAGGGCCCGGTCCCCCTGGTGGAAGAGCACGCCGGCGGTCGCCGCGATCGGCACCCAGGCCCGCCGGAGCGGGGTGAAGGGGTGCAGCCTGCGCTCCCCGTTCCCGGAGCTCGGTTCGCGACCTGCCGCGCCCGGATCGTGTGTGCCGCTCACAGCCCCGCCGACCTCGCCTCGCCCAGCTCGGTCAGCCGGTCCCGCAGCCGTTCGGCCTCGGCCGGGTCCAGGCCCGGGATCCGCGCGTCGGTCGCCGCGGCCGCCGTGTGCAGCTGGATCGTCGCCAGCCCGAAGCGGCGCTCCAGCGGCCCCGAGGACACCTCGACCAGCTGCATCCGCCCGTACGGGACCACGGTCTGCTCGTGCCACAGCACGCCCCGGCTGATCAGCAGGTCGTCGGCGCGTTCGGCGTACCGCCAGGACCGCCAGTTCCGGCCGAGCAGCCACCAGCCCCAGCCGAGCAGGGCGATCCAGAAGAGCCCCAGGGCGGCCCACTCCGGGCCGATCCAGAGGCCCGACATGACAGCCGTGGCCACCGCCAGGACCGAAGTCCAGACCACCAGCAGCAGCCGCCGCAGCGTGAGCAGTCCGCCCGGAAGGCCCACCCAGCCGGGCGCGTCCGGCACGGCACCCGTCTCCGTCCCCGTGTCCATGTCTCAACCCTAGGACCGTCCGCGATCCGCCCTGTGGGACCAGAGGACGAGATCGCGGGCCGGACTGAGACAATGCCGCCATGACGGAGACCACGGTCGGCATCGGCGGCGCGGCGGAGAGCACCGACATGGTGCTCAACATCGGGCCCCAGCACCCTTCCACGCACGGCGTGCTGCGCCTGAAGCTCGTCCTCGACGGCGAGCGCATCCGCAGTGCCGAGCCCGTTGTCGGCTACATGCACCGGGGCGCCGAGAAACTCTTCGAGGCGCGCGACTACCGGCAGATCGTCATGCTCGCCAACCGCCACGACTGGCTGTCGGCGTTCTCCAACGAGCTCGGCGTGGTGATGGGCGTCGAGCGGATGCTCGGCATGGAGGTGCCCGAGCGCGCGGTGTGGATGCGCACCCTGCTCGCCGAGCTGAACCGGGTCCTGAACCACCTGATGTTCCTCGGGTCGTACCCGCTGGAGCTGGGCGGGATCACCCCGATCTTCCACGCGTTCCGGGAGCGCGAGGACCTCCAGGCGGTGATGGAGGAGATCTCCGGCGGCCGGATGCACTACATGTTCAACCGGGTCGGCGGCCTCAAGGAGGACCTGCCGGCGGGCTGGCTCGGCCGGGCCCGGGCGGCCGTCGCCGAGTGCCGGTCGCGCATGGACGTCTACGACAAGCTGGTGCACGGCAACGAGATCTTCCGGGGCCGCACCCGGTCGGTGGGCGTGCTGTCCCCCGAGACCGTGCACGCGTACGGGGTGTCCGGGCCGATCGCCCGCGCCTCCGGCGTCGACTTCGACCTCCGCCGCGACGAGCCGTACCTGGCCTACGGCGAGCTGCAGGACGTGCTGAAGGTCGTCACCCGCACCGAGGGCGACTGCCTGGCGCGCTTCGAGTGCCTGCTGGACCAGACGAACAACTCCCTGGACCTGGCGGACGCCTGCCTGGACCGGATGGCGGAGCTGCCGCCCGGCCCGGTCAACCAGCGGCTGCCGAAGGTGCTGAAGGCGCCGGAGGGCCACACGTACGCCTGGACGGAGAACCCGCTCGGCATCAACGGCTACTACCTGGTGTCGAAGGGCGAGAAGACCCCGTACCGGCTGAAGCTGCGGTCCGCCTCGTACAACAACATCCAGGCGCTGGTCGAGCTGCTGCCGGGAACGCTGGTCGCCGACATGGTCGCGATCCTCGGCTCGTTCTTCTTCGTGGTCGGCGATATCGACAAGTAAGCGGGTTTCGGGCCCGATTGGGCCCGGAGCCACGGCTTCACGTGCTTAGGGTGAAGCCATGACTTCTGCCATATTCGATGGCTATCTGCGCCGACTCGGCCTGCCCGACCCCGGCAAGCCCTCCGTCGAGGCCCTGTTCGCCCTGCAGCGCGCCCATCTCGAACACATCCCGTACGAGAACATCGACATCCAGCTCGGCCGTCCGCCGGGCATCGATCCGGAGCTGTCGGTGCGCCGCTTCACCGCCGGCCGCGGCGGCTACTGCTTCCACCTCAACGGCGGCTTCTCCGCGCTGCTGGAGTTCCTCGGCTACGACGTGACCCGTCACCTGGGCGGGGTCTACGAGGACCCGCTGGAGCGGGGCGTCAACGGCAACCACATGGCGCTGACCGTCCGGGTCGACGGCGAGGCGTTCTTCGTGGACGCCGGGCTGGGCGACGGGCCGCACTCACCGCTGCCGCTGCGCGAGGGCGCGTACGAGCAGGGCGCGTTCGGCTACCGCATGGGGCCGCTGACCGGGGAGGCGGCACCGGGCTGGTCGTACCTGACCGGCGGCGGCCCGTTCCCGGTGGCCAACTTCCGTTCCGCGCCGGCCGCGATGGCCGATTTCGCGGAGGAGCACCGGCGGCTGTCCACCGACGGGGACTCCCCCTTCGTGCGGACGCTCTCGCTGCTGCGGCGCGATGCCGAGGGCATCGACCTGCTGCGGGGGCGCGTCCTGAGCCGGATCGACCCGGCGAAGGGCCCGAGCGAGCGGGTGCTGGACACCGCGGAGGAGTTCTACGACGCGATCGTCACGGTGTTCGGGCGGGAGCTGGACGACCTGACGCCACAGGACCGTACGGCCCTGTGGACGAAGGTGACCGACGCCCACGAGGTATGGCTCGCGGAGCGGGCGGCCGGGACCACCGCGGACTGACACCGGCGCGGGGCGGCTCCGGGCGGGTGTCGCTGGTGGGCGGGTGTCCGCTGCCGGACGCCCGGGCCGGGCCGGGCCTCCGGCCGGGTGCTCCGGCCGGGTGCTCCGGCCGAGTGCTCAGGCCGAGTGCTCAGGCCGGCCCGCCCGGGCCGGGTGTCGGTGCGGCCGGGCAGACTTGGGCCCATGTCCGCCTCACCGCGCCGATCCTGCCCCGCCTGCGGCCGCGACTGCGCCGTCACTTCCGGCCGGATCGCCCGGCACGACCCGCCCGCGAGCCGGGGGGACCTGGTCTCCTGTCCCGGATCGCGGGCGCGGGTGGTGCTGGGCGCGTCGGCGCCCGTCCTGGACGGCTTCGCGCTGCCCGAGATGCCGGGACAGCTGCCGCTGTTCTAGGCCGCGCCTGCCGGATCGTGCCTGCCGGATCGTGCCGGGCCGGGACCGCTACGCCGGGTCGGCGAGCAGGCCGACCAGCCGGGCGGTGCCGTCGGCGCCGTAGCCCGCCTCGATGCCGCGCCGGAAGAGTGCGGCGTGGGCGTCGAGGATGCCGGTGTCTATGCCCGCGGCGGCCGCCGTGTGGCGGACGTGCTCGACACTGGCGGCGCACATGGCGAGCCGGGCCGCTTCACCGCTGTTGTCGTCGGCGTCGACGAGGCCCCCGGCCCAGTCGAAGAAGCCGGGCAGGCTCTGGGCCGTCTCGCGGGCGTGGGGCAGGATGTCCGCCGCCGTCAGCCCGTTGGCGCGGGCGATGGCCACGGCCTGCTGGAAGCCGGTGAAGGCGGTCCAGAACATGGTCATGCCCAACTGGTAGTAGAGCTGCGCGAGGCCCGGCTCGCTGCCCCGGAAGTCCGTGGCCCCGAGCACGTCGAGCGTCGCGCGGTGGGCCGCGTACGCCTCCTCCGGACCGCTGATGAAGATCGGCGATTCCGGCTTGCCGACCCCCGAGGGGTTCACGGTGACCCCGCCGGTCAGGTACGAGGCGCCGCGGGCGGTCGCCCACGCGGCGGCGGCCCGCGCCTTCTCGGGCACGTCGGAGGAGAGGTTGACCAGCACCCGGCCGGTCAGGTCCGCGCCCTCCAGGGCCGGGTACATCGCGTCCACGTCGATCAGGCTGAGGACGGTGACGGGCGAGGCGGCGACCGCCTCGGCGGCGGTGGCCGCGCGGCGCGCTCCCCGCTCCACGAGCGCCGCGTCCTTGCCGGCGCTTCGGTTCCAGACGGTCACCTCGTGGCCGGCGTCGAGGTAGGCGGCGGCCATGGCCTGCCCCATGGGACCCAGACCGACGACGCTGACGGCGTTCTTCTCGCTCATGACGTGCTTCTCCCCTTGAAGACGGCGTGACGGCTCGTTCCACGACGGGAACGAACGCTCCGGAACGAGCGCTCTGGAACGAACGCTCTATCCAGAGCACGGGATGACCGTAGCACAGCACTGGAACGAACGCTCTATCCAAATTTCGGGGTACGATCGCCCCCATGAGCACTCCCCTGGGCACCCGCGACCGCCTGATCCGCACCGCCTCCCGGCTGATGACGCACGGCGGTTACGAGAGCACGCCGGTGAAGCAGCTGGTCAAGGAGGCGGAAGCCACGCTGGGCTCGCTCTACCACTTCTTCCCCGGCGGCAAGCAGGAGCTCGCGGTGGCCGCGATCGCCTTCGGCGACGAGGAGTTCGCGGAGGTCCTCGCCCTCGGCCTGGCGTCCCGTACGGATCCGGCGGAGGCGGTCGAGGCGGTGGCGGTGCTGCTGGCCGACGCCCTGCGGGACTCGGCGTGGCTGGACGGCTGCCCGGTGACGGCGACGGCGCTGGAATCGGTCGGCCGCATGCCGGACCTCCAGGCCGCCTGCGCCGTGGCCGTCGCGAACTGGCGGCGGCTGGTGCGGGAGAGGCTGACGGCGGGCGGGCTGCCCGAGGAGGACGCCCGCGACCTGGCCGTCACCGTCATCAGCACCCTGGAGGGGGCCGAGATGGCCGCCCAGGTGGAGCAGAGCCAGACCCCGCTGCTGCTGGCCGGCCGACACCTGGCCCGGCTGATCCGCTCCTACGCGCCGGCGCCCTGACGCGCAGAGCCGCCGACGCCCTCCGGCACCGACCTGCCGGTGCCCTGGAACACCGACCCGCCGGCTTCCTGACCCCGCGGCAGGGTCAGGCGCGGGCCGAGGCGTTGGGGCCGGGGCCCTCCTCGTCCTCGGGCAGCTTGCAGACGCGCTCCAGGAACAGGGCGGCCGCGATCACCGCCCACCCGGCCAGCACCGCGAAACCGGCGTAGACCGCCTGGTCCCGGCGGGCCGGGACCTCGGTGAGGTCCGCCAGGTAGAGGAACAGGCCCGTGCCGCCGTACATGCCGGCGACCAGGGCCGCGACCAGGGCACTGGCCTGACCGAAGACCACCGCGCGGGCCGCCATCAGGGGCTCGACCCGCTTGGCCCCCGGACGGCGCTCACGCTGGGCCTTGAGCCGGGAGCGCAGCGACAGGGCGGTCGCCAGGAGGACGACCGCGATGACCGCGAGCACGATCGGCGCGGCCAGCGGCACGCCCGGCAGGGTGCCGTAGGAGTTCCACAGCCGGGCGGCCGCCCAGGACAGGACACCGGCCACGACGAAGATGCCGGCGAGGACCGCCGGCCTCAGTTGCTTCACGAACCCTTACCCCGTTCCCGTCCCGCTCGTCCCGACCGTCGCAGCAGCTGTGCGCAGCCGCTCCAGCGTAGTGAACGACTACTCGGGGAGGTGGAGTTCCAGGTCCGGGCGGAGGGTGATGCCCGTACGGTCCAGGCCGGCCAGCAGCGCGGCGACCGGTCCGAGGCCGGGGAGCTGCGCCTCCGCGTCGATGTCGTTCCAGGGCGCCAGCACGAAGGCGCGCTGGTGGGCACGCGGGTGCGGCAGGGTGAGCACCGGGTCGGCCGACACCACGTCGGCGTACGCGATGATGTCGACGTCGAGGGTGCGGGCACCCCAGCGCTCCTCGCGGACCCGGTGGAACGCCTCCTCCACCGCGTGGCCGCGCTCCAGCAGGGAGGACGGCGGCAGGGTGGTCTTGATCGCCACCACCGCGTTCAGGTACGAGGGCTGGGAAGCCGGGTCCACGCCCCAGGGCTCGGTCTCGTAGACCGGGGAGACCGCCTTGACCCGCAGGCCGGGGGTGTCACCGAGGGCGTCGACGGCACCCTGGAGGGTCTCCAGCCGGTTGCCGAGGTTGGCCCCGAGTGCGACGACCGCCCATTTGGGGTTGGAAAGCGTCACGTCGGCCGCGTCCACGGCCTCGACCACGGAGGCGGGGACGGGCTGCACGGTGGGATCGCTCTGGGTCTGGTTCACGCGCGGCTCCGGGTGATCGTGATGGTCACGTCGTCGAACGGGACGGTGATCGGCGCGTCCGGCTTGTGCACGACCACCTCGACCTCGGCGACCGCCTCGTGCTTGAGGCACTGCTGGGCGATGCGCTCGGCGAGGGTCTCGATCAGGTCGACCGGCTCGCCCTGGACCACGTCCACGACCTCCTCGGCCACCACACCGTAGTGAACGGTCTTCGCCAGGTCGTCGTCGGCCGCCGCGGGACGGGAGTCGATGTGCAGCACCAGGTCCACGATGAAGGTCTGGCCCTCCTCGCGCTCCCGGGGGAAGACGCCATGGTGCCCGCGGGCCTTGAGGCCGCGCAGCGCGACACGATCCACGCGAATCACTCCTGCTTTCGTCGGTGCTTCGAAGATTCTTCGAAGATGCTCCTCCGCCGAGTGCGGTCGGCGGCGTCTCCCTTCGAATTTACCTGCGATTAGCAGCAAACCCCGCCCGAGGGGTCACGCAGCGCCCTCTTCGTCCCCTTCGTCGTCCTCGGTCAGCACCGGAGAACCGTGGTGGGACCACAGTCGCCACCCCTGCGATGTGCGTCGGAACACATTCGTCGCGACGACCAGCTGGCCGACCAGCGGACCGAGGTCCTGGCCGTCCTCCGCGGGCCCCCCGCTGAGGATGTTCTCGGTGCAGGTGACGATCGCCGTGTCGCCGATCACCGCGACCTTGGTGTCGGTCAGGAAGAACTGGATGTACTCGGTGTGCGACATGATCAGCGCGTACGAGCGGAGCACCTCGCCGCGCCCGGTGAGCACCGGCCAGCCCGGATGCACGCAGGAGATCTCGTCGTCGAGCCAGAGCCCCGACAGGGTGTCGAAGTCCCCCCGTTCCATGGCCTCGTAGAAGGCCGTGTTGGTCTCTTCGACCGCCTCGATGTCGGTGCTGCTCACCTGTCTCCTTCGCCGTCTCCTCCGCCTTCTCCCCCGCCGAGCCGCGCCGGGATCCCTCAGGCCGTGTCTAGAGGGCTCCTTCCACGGCACGGGCGACCCGAACCGCGTCGGCGGTGGCCCGGACCTCGTGCACCCGTACCGCCCAGGCACCGGCGTGCGCCGCGAGGGCGGAGACGGCGGCGGTCGCGGCGTCGCGCTCCCGGGCCGGCGGCGGGGCCGCGTGCTCGTCCCCGGCCAGGACCCGGCCCAGGAAGCGCTTGCGGGAGGCGGCGACCAGCAGCGGGAAGCCCAGGTCGCGGAGGTCCCGCAGGTGGGCGACGAGGGCCAGGTCGTGCTCGGCCTGCTTGGCGAAGCCGAGGCCGGGGTCGACGACGAGCCGCTCGGGGGCGATCCCGCCGGCGATGACGGCGTCGATCCGGGCCCGGAGCTCGGCGGTGACCTCGCCGACCACGTCGCCGTAGACGGCGAGCCGGTTCATGTCCTCGCTGAAGCCGCGCCAGTGCATGACCACGAAGGGCGCTCCGCTGTCGGCGACGGCCGGGATCATGCGGGGGTCGGCGAGGCCGCCGCTGACGTCGTTGACGAGGACCGCGCCGGCCGCGACGGCCTGCTCGGCCACGGCCGCGCGCATGGTGTCGACGGATACGGCGACCCCCTCGGAGGCCAGACCGCGGACCACCGGGACGACCCGGCGGAGCTCCTCGTCGGCGTCGACCCGGCTGGCGCCCGGCCGGGTGGACTCGCCGCCGACGTCGACGAGGTCGGCGCCCTGGGCGACGAGGTCCAGGCCCCGCTTGACGGCCGCGGTGGTGTCGAACCAGCGGCCGCCGTCGGAGAAGGAGTCGGGGGTCACGTTGACCACGCCCATGACCGCGCAGCGGTCCCACTCCGGCAGCCCTTCGACCCGGCCCCTGGTGGCGGGCCCGCGCATCGTGTTCATGCTGTCCAGGGTAGGGCCGCCCGATCGCCCCCGGCCCGCGGGCCGGGGGGCCGGGGGCGGGGGCCCTGGGCGGGGGGCCGCGGCGGCTGCACCGGTCAGGCCGCCTGGACCTCGCGCTCGGACTTGGCGGGCAGCGGGCTCATGGAGTGGGCGGCTCGGCCGGCGTCGCCGTTCCCTTTGGCGTGGCCGTGACCGCCGTGGCCCACGTGGGCGCAGGTGCGGACGGGCTTGGGACGGCGGCGGCTCGCGAACAGGCGCGGCAGCGCCAGGGTGACGAAGCCCTCGGCCTGCATCGCGGCGAAGCCGATGCGCGGGAGGTCGCCGGTGGAGCGGAAGACCACGAAGCGGGGCTCCCAGCGGGGCTGGAACTTCGCGTTGAACTTGTACAGCGACTCGATCTGGAACCAGCGGGAGAGGAACACCAGCAGACCCCGCCAGGCGCGCAGCACCGGGCCGGCGCCGATCTTCTCTCCGCGGGCCAGCGCCGAGCGGAACATGGCGAAGTTGAGCGAGACCTTCTCGATCTTCAGGTCCGGGCAGGCCTGCAGGGCGGCGACGATCAGCAGTTCGTTCATGCCGGGGTCGGCCGAGCGGTCACGGCGCATCAGGTCCAGCGACATGCCGTCCGGGCCCCAGGGGACGAAGTGGAGGACCGCTTTCAGGTCGCCGTACGGGCTCGCCGGGGTCCCTTCCTCGTCGGTCCGGTGGGCGGTGGCGATGATGCAGTCGCCGTCGCCGGGCTCGCCGACCCGGCCGAGCGCCATGGAGAAGCCGCGCTCGGTGTCGGTGCCGCGCCAGGCCGCGGCGGCGGCCCGGACGTGCTCCAGCTCGGTCTCGTCGAGCTCGCTGACCCGGCGGACCCGGGTGGAGTAGCCGTTGCGCTCGATGCGCTTGACCATCTGCCGTACGTTGCGCATGGCGCGGCCGGACAGCGAGAAGTCCTTGACGTCCACGATGGCCTCGTCACCGAGCTCCAGCGCGTCCAGGCCCGTCTCGCGGGTCCAGACCTCGCCGCCGGTCTCGCTGCAGCCCATGACGGCCGGGGTCCAGGAGTGGATCTTGGCCTCCTCCATGAACCGCTCGATGGCGCCGGGCCAGGCCTCGACGTCGCCGATCGGGTCGCCGGAGGCCAGCATCACGCCGGAGACGACGCGGTAGGTGACGGCCGCCTTGCCGCTGGGCGAGAAGACCACGGCCTTGTCGTGGCGGAGCGCGAAGTGGCCCAGGGAGTCACGGCCGCCGTGCCGGGCGAGCAGCTCGCGCAGCTTCGTCTCGTCCTCGGCGGTCAGCCGCGCGGCCGGGTGCTCCGGGCGGAAGGCGAGGTAGACGGTGGTCAGGGCGGTCAGCAGGCCGAGGGCGCCGAGGGAGTAGCCCACCGTCCAGGACACCCGGCCGGCGTAGTCGACCGGGCCCTCGAAGCCGAACAGCCCGTAGATCACGTGGGTGATCTGCTCGGAGAGGCCGGGGCTGCCGACGACGCGGCCCGGGTGGGAGTTGACGATGACCAGGCCCAGGCCGATGGAGCCGGCGCTCATCAGGATGAAGTTGACCAGCGCGGTCCAGCGGCTGCGCGGGTCCGGGAGCGCCCTGAACTCGTTCTGGTGACGGATCAGCAGCCAGAGCAGGACGGCCGCGATCACCACGCCGATGACCGAGTGGCGGTACGCGAACTGCGCCACCGCACCGGCCGGCAGCAGGAACACGGCGGCCCGCCAGGCCCGGCGCTTGCGGCGCTTGAGGCCGTGGGCGAGGAGCAGCAGGAGCACGCCCGCACTGATGGCCAGGGCCGCGGCGAACGGGCCGAGGGAGCCGGGAAGCACCTCGGTGACCGCGTGGATGCGGCTGTGCCGGAAGCGCGGGAAGACCCCCGCGGCGACGTCGAGGAGACCCACGACGGTGGCGGCGGTGCCGACCAGCCCGGGAACCTTCTCCGGCTGTGGTCCGCGAAGAATCCGCCGGATCCGGTTCGGAACCTGTCCGGACTTATCGGCATCTATCCTGCTAGACATCGCTTCCCGTTGCTCCGCGAGAGATCATGTGACCGAAGGCCGCGACGGCCTCCGGGGTGTTGCGTCCACTAGGACGGCGCCACGGGTCAGCGGGTTCACTCCCCACCGGGAAAAACTCGACCTGCCCTCCAGAAAGTCGGCATAACTCATCATGGGTCTCACCAGTAATACGGTTCTGGTCCTGGCCATCGTTGCCGGTGTGCTGCTCTTCGCGGCCACGGTCTGGCTCTGGCCGCGGTTGTCCGGCCGCACCTGGCGCGCGATCACCGGCCGGATCGGCCTGCTGCTAGCGACCCAGCTGGCTCTCTTCTCCGCGGTCGGCCTGGCGGCCAACAAGTCCTTCCTCTTCTACGGATCCTGGGCGGACCTGTTCGGACAGCAGACCGAGCTGGGCAAGGTCGTCGACCACTCGATGAGCAGCAGGGACATCAAGGTCGTCGACAAGCAGCAGCTGGACATCCCCGGCGGATCCCAGCCGGCCGTCGGCGGGCAGATCCTGAAGGTGGCCATATCGGGGGAGAAGTCCAAGATCAAGAGTCCGGCGTACGTGTACCTGCCGCCGGAGTACTTCCAGCCGCAGTTCAAGGGACAGAACTTCCCGGCCTCCATCGTGCTGACCGGCTACCCGGGCACGGCGGAGAACCTGATCAAAGGGCTGAACTACCCGATGACCGCCTTCAAGCAGGCCAAGGCGGGCAGGATGAAGCCGATGATCCTGGTCATGCTGCGGCCGACGGTGGCCCCGCCGCGGGACACCGAGTGCGTCGACATACCGGGCGGCCCGCAGACCGAGACCTTCTTCGCCCGGGATCTGCCGCAGGCGATCAAGACCACCTTCCGGGTCGGCGACAAGCCGCAGAACATGGGCTTCATCGGGAACTCCACCGGCGGTTACTGCGCCCTGAAGATGGCCGTGCACTACCCGGACACCTTCGGCGCGGGCGCCGGGCTGTCGGCGTACTACGAGGCCCCCAGCGACGCCACCACCGGCGACCTGTTCCGCGGCGACAACAAGCTGAAGAAGCGGGCGGACGTCCTGCACAGCCTGAAGAACAAGCAGCCGACCGGAACGTCCTTCCTCGTCACCAGCAGCCAGGAGGGCGAGGGCAACCTGACGGACACCAGGAAGTTCATCAAGTCGGTCAAGGGCCCGGACCGGGTCTCCTCGATCATCCTCGACAGCGGCGGCCACAACTTCAACACCTGGCGCCGCGAGATCCCGCCGATGCTCGAGTGGATGAGCGGCCGCATCCACGCCTGACCGCATCCACGCCTGACCGCGACCGGGCCGGGCCGGCCGGATCAGGCCCCCGGCACCCGGGTCCGCCTCAGGGCCCGGTGCACGCCCTCCGCGGTGAGCACTCCGGCCAGCGCGCCCGAGGCCGGGTCGGTGACCCCGATCCGGCCCGAGTCCTCCTGCAGCAGCAGCGCCAGCGCCTCCCGCAGCGAGGCCCCCAGCTCCACCGACGCCTCCGGGGCCGGCCCGGCCCCGTCCACGGCCGCCACGTCCTGCTCCGTCACCGGGGTCACCGCGAGCCGCCTCAGCCCCCGGTCGGACCCCACGAAGCCGGCCACGTAGTCGTTGGCCGGCTCGGCCAGCACCGCCGCCGGGGCGGCGAACTGCTCGATGGTGCCGTGCCCGTAGACGGCGATCCGGTCACCCATCCGGACCGCCTCCTCCAGATCGTGCGTGACCAGCAGGACCGTCTTGCGCACCGCCTTCTGCAGCGCCAGGAACTCCCTCTGCAGCCGCTCCCGGACCACCGGGTCCACCGCCCCGAACGGCTCGTCCATCAGCAGCACCGGCGGATCCGCCGCGAGCGCCCGGGCCACGCCGACCCGCTGGCGCTGGCCGCCGGAGAGCTGGTCCGGGTACCGGCCGCCGTACACGGCCGGATCCAGGCCGACCAGGTCCAGCAGTTCCGCGGCCCGCGCCCGGGCCTTCGCCCGCGGCGTGCCGAGCAGCTGCGGCACGGTCGCCGTGTTCTCCAGGACCGTCTTGTGCGGGAACAGCCCGACGTGCTGGATGACGTACCCGATCCGCCGCCGCAGCTCGACCGGGTCGGCCGCGGCGACGTCCTCGCCGCCCAGCAGGATCCGCCCCTCGGTCGGCTCGACCAGCCGGTTCACCATCTTCATCGTGGTCGTCTTGCCGCAGCCCGACGGCCCGACGAGCGTCACCAGTTCGCCCTCCGCCACCTCGAAGGAGAGGCCGGCGACGGCGGTGGTCCCGTCGGCGTACCGCTTGGTCACCTGCTCGAATCGGATCACCCGATCATCATGTCCCACCCGGACCGCCGACCGGACCACCCTTGTGTGAAAGGTGTGTTGCCCGGTTGCGAAAGATTCCGGCCACCGTCACGCACGGGGGTTATGGTCACTGCGGTGCACGGGCGTACAGGAGTTCGGCGACGGGGGGTGACGGTGTGGCAGCACGCAACTGCCTGGTGGCGAACGACTGGATCTGCGGGGAGTACGTCCGCAGCCGCAGCCAGGAACTGACCGACGCCACCCTCCAGCACATCGGCATCACCCTGGCGGCCGTCTCCATCGGCGTGGCCGTCAGCATCCCGCTCGCCCTGCTGGCCCGCCGCGGCCGCCGGTACGCCGCACCGGTGCTCGGCCTGTCGACGGTCCTCTACACGGTCCCCTCGCTGGCCATGTTCTCCCTGCTCCTCCCGGTCTTCGGCCTGTCCGCGGCCACCGCGCTCGTCGTGACCGGGCTCGTCCTGTACTCGCTGACCATCCTGGTCCGCAACGTCCTGGCCGGCCTGGAAGCCGTACCGGAGGAGGTCAGGGAAGCCGCCCGCGGCATGGGGTACGGGCCCGTCCGCCTGTTCTGGCAGGTGGAGCTCCCGCTGGCACTGCCCGCGCTGCTCGCCGGGGTCCGGATCGCCACCGTGTCGACGGTGGCGCTGACCACCGTCGGCTCCATCGTCGGCAAGGGCGGCCTCGGCAACCTGCTGGCCCCCGCCGTGGACAGCTCCTTCAAGGCACAGGTGCTCACCGCCTCCGTGCTGTGCGTCCTGCTCGCCCTGGCCGCCGACCTGCTGCTGCTCGGCCTGCAGCGGCTGCTGACGCCGTGGACCCGCGTCGCGAAGGGAGCCTGAGCGATGACCGGCGGGCTGCTGGGCGGGACCTGGGAATGGCTGGCCGACGGCTCCCACTGGACCGGCGAGGACGGGGTGTGGCACCGGCTCGCCGAGCACGCGTACGTCAGCGGCCTGGCGCTGCTGATCGCCTGCGCGGTGGCACTGCCGGTCGGCCTGGCCCTCGGACACCTGGGCCGGGGCGGCGCGCTCGCGGTCAACATCTCCAACGCCGGCCGGGCCGTGCCGGTCTTCGCGGTACTGGCCCTGTTCATGGTCTCCCCGCTGCGCAATTCGGGCTACGTGCCCACGGTGACCGCGCTCGTGCTGTTCGCGGTGCCACCGCTGCTCACCAACGCGTACACGGGCATGCGCGAGGTGGACCGTTCGGTGGTGGAGGCGGCCCGCGGCATGGGCATGTCCGGCGGGCAGCTGTTCCTGCGGGTGGAACTCCCCCTCGCACGGGGACTGCTGATGACCGGTCTGCGGACGGCCGCCGTGCAGGTCGTCGCCACGGCCACGGTCGCGGCGATGGTCGGCCAGGGGGGCCTCGGCCGGATCATCACCGCCGGCTTCAACACGTACAACACCCCGCAGGTCATCGCGGGCGCCCTGCTGGTGGCCCTGCTGGCGCTGCTGGTCGAGGCGCTCCTGGTGGCGGCGGACCGGCTGCTGGCACCGCCCGCCCGCCGCCGCGGCATCCGAAGAACGCCCTGAATGGAGCAGAGAATGAGCAAGGCAACGCGGGTCCTCGGCGCTTCCCTGGGCGCGCTGGCGCTGGCCGCGTCCCTGACCGCCTGCGGCGGCGACAGCCTGGAGAAGTCCAAGGACGGCGGCGGCACGGGGGCCGGGGGCACCGGCGGGGCCAAGGGCAAGCTGGTGATCGGCGCGGCCGGGTTCACCGAGTCCGGCATCCTGGCCGAGCTGTACGCGCAGCTGCTGCGGGACGCCGGCTACAGCACCTCCGTCACCACGGTGAAGAACCGCGAACTGTACGAGCCCGCCCTGGAGAAGGGCGAGATCGACATCGTCCCGGAGTACGCGGCCACCCTCGCGGAATTCCTGAACGCCAAGGTCAACGGCCCGAAGGCACCGGAGGAGAAGCCGGTCGCCTCCGCCGACGTCGCGGCCACCACGGCGGCCCTGGGCACACTCGGCGCCCCCCTCGGCCTGAAGGCCCTGCCGGCCGGAAAGGCAGTGGACCAGAACGCGTTCGCCGTCAGCCGGGAATTCGCCGCGAAGAACAACCTCAAGACGCTCTCGGACCTCGGGAAGTCCGGCCTGAAGGTCAAGATCGCGGCCGGCGACGAATGCGCCGTACGGCCCTTCTGCGCGGTCGGCTTGAAGTCCACATACGGAATCGACGTTTCCGGAATCGACCCGAAGGGCGTCGGCACCCCGCAGTCCAAGCAGGCGGTCAAGGACGGGGTCGACCACCTGGTGCTCACCACCACCACCGACGCCACCCTGGAGAGCTTCGGCCTGGTGCTGCTGGAGGACGACAAGAAGCTGCAGAACGCCGACAACATCCTCCCCGTGGTCAACGCCAAGGACGCCGGAAGCCCCGAGGTCGCGGCCGCACTGGGCAAGCTGACGGACGCCCTCACCACCGACGACCTCGTCGAACTGAACCGCAAGGTCGACACCGAACGCGCCAAGCCGGCCGACGTCGCCAAGGCATGGCTCGGCTCCAAGGGCCTGTTGAAGAACTGAAACGCGATCGCGGGGTAACCGCCGGGAAACAGATTGCCCGGCGGGCCCCCCACGCGAGGTCCACGCCCTGTAAATTTCTGGCCATGCCCCGTGGACGCCACCGCAATCCCGAACCCCTGCACCGGCTGCTCACGCCTTCGGCGATCGCCGGTGTCTCGTTCACCAGTGCCGTCGTGGCCTGGGTGCCCGAGGAGAGCCTGGTGCTGCGGCTGCTGGCGGCGCTCGCCGCGGCCTGCGGGATCGCCGGCGCGGTGTTCCTGCGGACCTGGGACCGGGCGGCGGGGCGGCGGGTCGCCGAACTCGCCCGCGAGCGGACCAAGGACGAGTGGCGGACCGAGGAACGAATAGCCGAGCTGGAGTCGGACCTCGAGGAGTCCCGCGCGCTGCGCGCCAAGCTGGACACCAAGCTCCGCGCCAAGCGCGTGGAACTGGCCGGGCTGCGGGGCGAACACGCGGCCCTGCTCCGGCGGTACGCCACGGCCGAGACGGAGCGGGCGAGCGCCCTGGAGGGACGCCGGCTGCTGGCCATCGAGGCCGGCGGAGCGGGCGCCAAGGACGGGTCCGGCGCACCGGCTCCCAAGGAGATCGCGGCGGCCACCGAGGAGCGCACCGCCGCGGGCGCGGCCACCGCCCTGGGCTACGCCCGGGCACACGCGGCGCTGTCCGCGCTGGCCCGGAAGGGCGAGCGCGAGCTCCCCGCGGCCAAGACCCCGACCGCCCCGGCCCTGCCCGAGGCACCCGCGGCCCATGCAGCCGCGGAGGCCCCGGAGGCCCCGGCACCGGTCCCGCCGACCGGCCTGGCCGCACCGGCCGCCACGGTGGCCGCACCGTCCGGGCTTCCCGCGCGGCGCCGTCCGGCCACGATCGCCCCGTACGCCGCCTCCCGGCGCCCCGCGTCCCGGGCCGAGGGCGGCTTCGACTTCTTCGGCACCAAGGCCGGCGGCGGCCCCGGCACCGGTAGCGCACGCGCCCGGGCGGCGATCGAAGCCGTCCAGCACGAGGACCTGGCGGACGTGGTGGGCGAGGAGGCCCTCGCGGCCCACAAGGCCGCCTCCACCACCCCGGCCCGGCCCGCCGGGGCCCCGGAAGCCACCGCGGCCGCGGAAGCCGTCGAGGCGTCCGAAGCCACTGGGGCGGCCGACACCACCGACACCGCCGACGCCCAGGTCATCGACCTGACGGAGCACGACGAGACCGAACCGATCGACGTCGGCACCCTCCGCACCGCCATCTCCTAGGCCGCCCGGAGTCCCGGGCGGCCGCGGAGGTCAGCGGGGTCGACGCAGTCCGCGCCGGTCAGCGAGCCATGATCAGGCTCATCGCCTCGCTGCGGGTGGCGCTGTCCCGCAGCTGGCCGCGCACGGCCGACGTGGTGGTCTTGGCGCCCGGCTTGCGTATGCCGCGTACGGACATGCACATGTGCTCGGCCTCGACCACGACGATGGCGCCCCGCGCCTCCAGGATCTCCATCAGGGAGTCCGCGATCTGCGTGGTGAGGCGCTCCTGCACCTGCGGACGGCGGGCGAACACCTCGACCAGCCGGGCCAGCTTCGACAGGCCCGTGATCTTGCCGGACTCGGCCGGGATGTAGCCCACGTGGGCGACGCCGTGGAACGGCAGCAGATGGTGCTCGCAGAGCGAGACGATCTCGATGTCCTTGACCAGGACCATCTCGTCGTGGCCCAGGTCGAACGTGGTGGTCAGGACGTCCTCGGGCTGCTGCCACAGGCCGGCGAGGATCTCCCGGTACGCCCGGGCCACGCGCGCCGGGGTCTCCAGAAGACCTTCGCGGTCCGGGTCCTCACCGACGGCGATGAGGAGCTCGCGGACGGCAGCCTCGGCGCGCTTCTCGTCGAACTCGCCGATCGTGCCCTCGCCGTCCAGGGTCACTGGGTCGGTCATCTGTGCCTCGTTCCTGTGTTCACGTCGCGGGCATGCCGATGAAAAAATGCCGCGCCCCCCAGGCTAGAACCTGGGGGGCGCGGCATCCATTCCGGGCCGATTCCGTACGTCGGCTCGGATCGGCTCAGACCTCGGGGCGGTCCTCCGGGGCCACCTCGATGCCCTTGTCCGCGGAGACGGGCGACGCGGCGGTGCTCGCCGAAATGCCGTTCGCGGCGTTCGTCAGCTGGAGCTCCTTCGGGGAGAGCACCGGCGGACGGGTGGACGGGGTGCGGCGGGAGGAGCCGGTCCACGCGGGGCGGGCCGGGCGCTTGACGATGGTCGAGAAGATCTCGGCGATCTCCTCCTTGCCCAGCGTCTCCTTCTCCAGCAGCGCGACCACGAGGTTGTCGAGGACGTCGCGGTTCTCGACCAGGATCTCCCAGGCCTCGTTGTGCGCGGTCTCGATGAGCTTCTTGACCTCTTCGTCGACCAGCGCCGCGACCTCTTCCGAGTAGTCGCGCTGGTGCGCCATCTCGCGGCCGAGGAACGGCTCGGTGTTGTCCCCGCCGAACTTGATCGCACCCAGGCGCTCGGTCATGCCGTACTGGGTGACCATCGCGCGGGCGGTGGCGGTCGCCTTCTCGATGTCGTTCGCGGCGCCCGTGGTCGGGTCGTGGAAGACCAGCTCCTCGGCCGCGCGGCCGCCCAGCATGTACGCCAGCTGGTCGAGCATCTCGTTGCGGGTGGTCGAGTACTTGTCCTCGTCGGGCAGGACCATGGTGTAGCCCAGCGCCCGGCCGCGGGACAGGATCGTGATCTTGTGCACCGGGTCGGAGTTCGGGGAGGCCGCCGCGACCAGGGCGTGACCGCCCTCGTGGTACGCGGTGATCTTCTTTTCCTTGTCCGACATGATCCGGGTCCGCTTCTGCGGGCCCGCCACGACGCGGTCGATCGCCTCGTCCAGCATCTGGTTGTCGATCAGCTTCCGGTCCGAGCGGGCCGTGAGCAGCGCGGCCTCGTTCAGGACGTTGGACAGGTCGGCACCGGTGAAGCCGGGGGTGCGGCGGGCGACGGCCGAGAGGTCGACATCCGGGGCGACCGGCTTGCCCTTCTGGTGGACCTTGAGGATCTCCAGGCGGCCCTGCATGTCCGGGCGGTCGACGGCGATCTGCCGGTCGAAGCGGCCGGGGCGCAGGAGGGCCGGGTCGAGGATGTCCGGGCGGTTGGTGGCGGCGATCAGGATGACGCCGCCCTTGACGTCGAAGCCGTCCATCTCGACGAGCAGCTGGTTCAGGGTCTGCTCGCGCTCGTCGTGGCCGCCGCCGAGGCCCGCACCGCGGTGCCGGCCGACGGCGTCGATCTCGTCGACGAAGACGATCGCCGGGGCGTTGGCCTTGGCCTGCTCGAACAGGTCGCGGACACGCGAGGCACCGACACCGACGAACATCTCGACGAAGTCGGAACCGGAGATCGAGTAGAACGGGACGCCCGCCTCGCCGGCGACGGCGCGCGCCAGCAGGGTCTTGCCGGTGCCGGGGGGCCCGTAGAGCAGGACGCCCTTGGGGATCTTGGCGCCGACGGCCTGGAACTTGGCCGGCTCCTGCAGGAACTCCTTGATCTCGTGGAGCTCCTCCACCGCCTCGTCCGAGCCCGCCACGTCGGCGAACGTCGTCTTCGGGGTGTCCTTGGTGATCAGCTTGGCCTTGGACTTCCCGAAGTTCATCACCCGGGAGCCGCCGCCCTGCATCTGGTTCATCAGGAACAGGAACACCACGACGATGAGCACGAAGGGCAGCAGCGACAGCAGCACGCTCAGGAACGGGCTGGTCTTGTCGGGGGAGACGGTGTAACCGTCCGGGAGCTCCTTGCTCGCCACCTTCTCGTCCAGGGTCTTCGCCAGCTGGACGCCCTGGTCGCCGATGTAGTTGGCCTGGAACTTGGTGCCCTTGTTGTCACCGAGCTGCTGGCCGTCCTTCAGCTCGATCTTGATCATCTGGCTGTCACCAGTGGTGAGCTTGGCCGTCTGCACCTGGTTCTGGTTGATCGCCTGGACGACCTCGCTGGTCTCCACCGACTTGTAGCCGCCGCCGGAGCCGACGACATTCATCAACACGACCACGGCGAGGACAGCCAGCACGATCCACATGACCGGCCCACGGAAGTATCGCTTCACGTCCATCCATACGGGGCGGTGATCGCCCCGTCCCTCCTGCCCGTAGGTAAATGCTGCTGTGAGTAAAGGCTGTTCTTCGGAATGTACCCCTGAATTGTCACCCGCGGCCCGACGGGACGGCTGACAGACCCGCTATCTCATGCTCCAACGGCGGGCACGGCCCCAGGGTTCCCCGGGGTTACCCCGGCCTGGCCGGGGTTCCCCGCGGGCCCGGGGGCCGCTGCCGCGGTCGTCAGCCGCCGTAGACGTGCGGGGCGAGGGTGCCCACGAACGGCAGGTTGCGGTACTTCTCCGCGTAGTCGAGGCCGTAGCCCACGACGAACTCGTTGGGGATGTCGAAGCCGACCCACTTGACGTCGATCGAGACCTTGGCGGCCTCGGGCTTGCGCAGCAGGGTGACCACCTCTAGGGAGGCCGGCTCGCGGGAGCCCAGGTTCGACAGCAGCCAGGAAAGTGTCAGACCGGAGTCGATGATGTCCTCGACGATCAGGACGTGCTTGCCCTTGATGTCGGTGTCGAGGTCCTTGAGGATCCGGACCACACCGGAGGACTGGGTCCCGGCGCCGTAGGAGGACACCGCCATCCAGTCCATGGTGAGCGGGGTGGACACGGCGCGCGCCAGGTCCGCCATGACCATCACGGCGCCCTTGAGCACGCCGACGATGAGCAGGTCCTTGCCCGCGTACTCTTCGTCGATCTTCGCGGCCAGCTCGGCCAGCTTCGCGTCGATCTCTTCCTTGGTGATGAGAACCGACTTGAGGTCGGCACCCATGTCCTTCACGTCCACCCGCTACATCACTTTCGTTGTGCCATCAGCCCTGCCGGATGACAAGTCTGCCACCCTGCCGCCGGGCCTCGACGCGGCCGGGCAGGTTGATCGCTCCCTGGCCGCGCCAGCCGGTGATGAGGCGGTCGACTTCCTCGATGTGGCGGGCGAAGAGGGAGCCCGCGGGGGAGCCGGCGGCGACCACGGCGCGGCGCAGCACCCGGCGGCGGACTGCGGGCGGCAGCGCGTAGAGCTTGGCGCACTCCAGGCGGCCGGTTTCGTCGCGTACGGCGGTGTCGGCCTCGGCGGCCCACGCGTCGAGGGCGTCGGCGTCGTCACGGGAGAGCCGGGCGGTACGGGCGAGGGCCTCGACGACCCCCTTGCCGAGGGCCTTCTCCAGGGCGGGCAGCCCCTCGTGGCGGAGGCGGGAGCGGGTGTACGCGGGGTCGGCGTTGTGCGGGTCGTCCCAGACGGGCAGGGACTGGGCCATGCACGCCTTGCGGGCGGTCTGCCGGTCGACCTGGAGGAAGGGGCGGCGGTAGCGGCCGGTGCGGCCGGGTCCGCCGGACACCTCGGCCATGCCGGAGAGGGAGCGGATGCCGGAGCCGCGGGCGAGGCCCAGCAGGACGGTTTCGGCTTGGTCGTCCCGGGTGTGGCCGAGCAGCACGGCGGCGGCGCCGAGCCGTTCGGCGGCTTCGTCGAGGGCGGCGTAGCGGGCGTCGCGGGCGGCCGCCTCCGGTCCGCCGGCGCGGCCGACGTGCACCGCGACGGACTCCGCCGGCTCCAGGCGGAGGGCGTTCATGCGGGTGACCACCTCGGCCGCGCGCAGGTCCGAGCCTGCCTGCAGTCCGTGGTCGACGGTGATGCCGCCGGCCCGGACGCCGAGCTTGGGGGCCTCGAAGGCGAGGGCGGAGGCGAGTGCCATGGAGTCGGCGCCGCCGGAGCAGGCGACGAGGACGAGCGGCTGCTGCCCGTCCGGGCGGGGGGTGAGGTCGGTGAGGACGTCGTGGAGTACGCGGCGTACCGCCAGGCGTATCGCCGCGACCGCAGGATGGGGACCCATGTCCGGTGCCCTTCGGTGGAGTTCGAATGCCGAGTCGGGTGGCTTGTCGGCAGGGGCGCAGGGATGGTGCGTGCCGCTGCCGGTATGTCACTCAGAGTGCGTCGATGGTGACAGAACAGAGCCGTTCCCTGAGCATCGCACGCCCTTCCACGGCCCACGGTCCCTCGGAAGGGTGATGCTGTTTCCCCCAGTGGGACATGTTTACGCCTCTTCTCCGGTCCCCTTGCGGTGCACGCGGGCCACCCAGTCCGCGGGATTGGCGATCTCCGCCTTGGTGGGCAGGGTGTTCGGGGAGGTCCAGACGCGGTTGAAGCCGTCGGTGCCGACCTGTCCGGTGACGGCGCGGACGAACCGCTCGCCGTCCCGGTACTGGCGCAGTTTGGCGTCGAGCCCGAGGAGCTTGCGCAGGGCGGCGTCGAGTCGGCCGGCACCGCTGGCCCGGCGCTTCTGGAACTTCTCGCGGATCTCGGCGACGGAGGGCACCACGTCCGGGCCGACCCCGTCCATGACGTGGTCGGCGTGGCCTTCGAGCAGGGACATCACGGCGGTGAGCCGGCCGAGGATCTCGCGCTGCTCGGGGGTCTGGACGAGTTCGACCAGGGAGCTGCCCTCGTCCCCGCGCTCGCCCTCGGGCCGGGCTCCGGCCAGGGACTGGGCGGCCTCCCGGAGCCGTTCCAGGACGGTCATCGGGTCCATGTCGGTGGCGCCGAGGAACGACTGGATTTCGCCCTCCAGGTGGTCGCGGAGCCACGGGACTGCGGTGAACTGGGTACGGTGCGTCTCCTCGTGCAGGCAGACCCACATGCGGAAGTCCTGCGGGTCCACGTCGAGTTCGCGCTCCACGTGGACGATGTTGGGTGCGACGAGCAGCAGCCGGCCGCCGCCGGAGGAGCCGGGCAGGTCGCGGGAGACCGGCGCGAAGGTCTCGTACTGGCCGAGCACCCGGGAGGCCAGGAAGCCGAGCAGCATGCCCAGCTCGACCCCGGTGACCTTGCCGCCGACCGCGCCGAGCACGGCGCCGCCGGGGGCGTTGCCGCGGCGCTCCTGCATCCGTCCGAGCAGCGGGCCGAGGAGTTCCCGGAATCCGGCCACGTTGGCCCGGACCCAGCCGGCCCGGTCCACGACGAGGACCGGGGTGTCCTCGACCGGCGCGCCCTCGGGGATCATCCCGGTGAACTCGCGCACGTGCCGTTCGGACTCCCTGGCGTACGCCCGCAGCTCCGCCACGACCGCCCGGGCCTCGTCCCGGGTGACCTCCGGGCCGGGCCGGACCAGGCGGGTCGCGGTCGCCACCGCGAGGTTCCAGTCGACCATCTCCGCACCACCGATGCTCGTCATGCGTCAACCGTACGTGGACCGGGGCCCGGGCGGATCCCCGCGGACGGGGCCGTTGTCGGGGGCCCCGGGGCGGAGTCGGGCGTGGAGTCGGGCGTGGAGTCGAGTGTGGAGGCGTCCGGGCGGGACCGGGGCCGGGACGGGGGCCGGGTCAGGCGGAGGTGTCCGGTCCGGTGGTGGCCACCGCGGCCGCGAGCTTGTCCAGGGCCTTCTCGGCCGCCTGGGCGTTTCCGGTGTCCGAGGCGAGGAAGGCGAAGGACAGCAGCCGGCCGGAGGGCGACACCGCGGTGCCGGCCAGGGCGTTCACCCGGGTGAGGGTGCCCGTCTTGGCGCGGACGAGACCGGCGGCCGGGGAGTCGCCGGCGTTGCGGGCGCGCAGGGTGCCGCTGAAGCCGGCCACCGGCAGGCCGCTGAGGACGGGCCGGAGTTCGGGGTGGGCGGGGTCGGCGGCCTTGGCGAGCAGCCGGGCCAGCTGGGCGGCGGACAGCTTGTCGGCCCGGTTCAGGCCGCTGCCGTCGGCGAACCGGCTGCCGGTGAGGTCCAGGCCGAGGCCGGCCAGTTTGTTGGCGATGGCCTTCTCGGCGCCCTCGAAGCTGGCGGGCTGCCCGGAGGCGAGGGCGGTCTGCCGGGCAAGGGCCTCGGCGATGTCGTTGTCGCTGTTGGTCAGCATCCGTTCGACGAGGGCGCCGACCGGGGTGGAGCGGGTGGTAGCCATCGGGGCGGCGCCGGCCGGGGCCTTGCCGCGGGCGGGGCCGCCGGTGACGTTGATGCCGCGCTCGCGGAGCAGGCCGGCGAAGGCGGCGGCGGTGTCTCCGGAGGGGTTCTGGGTGCGGGCCACCGGGCCGGAGACGGAGTCGTCGGGGCGGCCCTCGTCGGCGGTCAGGGAGGTGACCGGCGCCAGGTTGCCGTTGTCGGCGCCGATGGGGTGGACCACGGGGCCGGAGTACAGCGTGTCGTCGTAGGCGAGGGTGACGGTGGTGGTGTTCGCGGCCTTGAGGGCCTGGGCGGTGTCGGCGGCCAGCGCGACCAGGCTGCCGCCGGACCCGGCCGGGGCCTTCTTCCTGGCGGTGAGGGACGGGTCGCCGCCGCCGACCAGCACGATCTGTCCGGCTCCGGGCCCGGCGACCACGGTGGTGGCGATGCGGTGCTCGGGGCCCACGGCGGCCAGCACCGCGGCCGCCGTGGCGATCTTGGTGGTGGAGGCGGGGGTCATGGCCTCGCCCTGGCCGGACTCGTACAGCACCGCGCCGGACGCGGTGTCCACGACGGCGGCGGTGTGCAGGCTCCCGAGGGCCGGGTCGGCCAGCAGCGGGCGGAGGGCTTCGGCCAGGGCGGCCGGGTCGTCCCCGGAGGGTGCGGGCGGGGCGGGCGGCGCGGCCGGGGTGCCGGAGGGCGCGGGTCCGGCGGCGAGGGCCGGGCCGATGCCGGGGAGCACGGCCGGGGCGCTCGGCGCGGCCTGCGGAAGCGGCGCTTCCCCGTGATCTGCGCCACCCGTCCGGCCCTGGGAGGCGGCCCGGTCCCGCTCGGCCTTACGCTGGCCGGAGTCCCATGGACCCGCTGTCACCACGGCGGCGGCCGACAGGGCGAGGCCCGCGGCGGCCGAGCCCGCGACGAGCTGCCACGTTCTGATCAATGGCACCTCGGACCAGCCCCTTTCGCGATCACGTACATGCGTGAGGGACACTTAACCACTGCGTCTTGCCGCGAGCATGGCACCCCGGCCCCAGGGCTGGGCCGGACGCGCTATCACTCGTTAGCAATGTGCTGGCTGGACATGGAGGAGCAGGACGTGGAGTTCGACGTCACCATCGAGATCCCGAAGGGTTCGCGGAACAAGTACGAGGTGGACCACGAGACCGGCCGGATCCGTCTGGACCGTCGCCTGTTCACCTCCACCAGCTACCCGACGGACTACGGCTTCGTCGAGAACACGCTCGGCGAGGACGGCGACCCGCTGGACGCGCTGGTCATCCTGGACGAGCCGACCTTCCCGGGCTGCCTGATCAAGTGTCGCGCGATCGGCATGTTCCGCATGACCGACGAGGCGGGCGGCGACGACAAGCTGCTGTGCGTGCCGGCCTCCGACCCGCGTGTCGAGCACCTGCGCGACATCCACCACATCTCCGAGTTCGACCGCCTGGAGATCCAGCACTTCTTCGAGGTCTACAAGGACCTGGAGCCGGGCAAGTCGGTCGAGGGCGCCAACTGGGTCGGCCGCACCGAGGCCGAGGCCGAGATCGAGCGTTCCTTCAAGCGCCTGCAGGAGCAGGGCGGCCACTGAGCCGGTCCGCGGATCCGCGGCGGCCAGGACGAGGTGACGGCCCCGGCACCCGGCCCGCGGGCCTGCGGCGCGCTTGCTCGACCGAGACGACGGGCGGTACCCCTGCGGGGGTGCCGCCCGTCGGCGTGTCCGGGGCCGGGAGCCGGGGAGCCCCGGGACGGGCCCGGCGGGGTCTGCGAGGGGCCGAGAGGGGCCCTGGAGGCCCGTGGGAGGGCCTCGCAGCCTGCCATCGCCCTGGATGAAACGATTCCGCATACTGATACCCGGGTGCCAGGACGGGAGGATGCGTGGCGGCGGAAGCCGAGGGAGCCGAGGACGCCGAGGGAGTCGACGAAGCCGAGGGGGTCGAGCCCGGGGATGCCGAAGGGGTCGAGCCCGGGGACGCCGAGGCGGTCGAGCCCGAGGACAGGAAGCCGGCGTCGGACGAGGCGCGCAGCGCGTTCGTGCCCCCGCCGGGCACCGGGCGAGGGCCCGGGCCCTCGGGGACCGAGGACGCCCCCACGTCGGAATTCGCTCTTCCGCCGGGCACCCATCCGGTTCCCGGCGAGTCCCGCGGATCCGCGTTCACCACGCCGAGCACCTACCGCGCCGCGCAGTCGCCGCCCGCGCACACGCCCGGGCAGGCGGCCGGCGCCGCCCTGGTGCGGATGACGGAGTCCCCGTGGCAGGACCGGATGCGGACCATGCTCCGGATGCCCGTGGACGTCCGCCCCGTGGCCGAGCCCGCCCAGAAGGCCGAGGCCGGGCCGGCCGTCGGCCGGGTCCTGGACCTCACCCTGCGCATCGGCGAGCTGCTGCTGGCCGGCGGCGAGGGATCGGAGGACGTGGAGGCCGCCATGTTCGCCGTGGCCCGCAGCTACGGCCTGGACCGCTGCGAGCCGACCGTCACCTTCACCGTGCTGTCGATCACCCACCAGCCCTCGCTGGTGGACCACCCGGTGTCGGCCACCCGCGCGGTGCGCCGCCGCGGCACCGACTACACCCGGCTGGCCGCCGTCTTCCGGCTGGTGGACGACATCAGCGCGCCCGAGGTCGAGATCACCCTGGAGGAGGCGTACCGGCGCCTCGCCGAGATCCGGCGCAACCGGCACCCGTACCCCACCTGGGTGCTCACCGCCGCTGCCGGACTGCTGGCCGGGGCCGCCTCCGTGCTGGTCGGCGGCGGCGTCCTGGTGTTCTTCGCGGCCGCGATCGGTGCGATGCTCGGTGACCGGCTCGCCTGGGTCTGCGCCGGCCGCGGGCTGCCGGAGTTCTACCAGTTCGTGGTGGCCGCGATGCCGCCCGCCGCGCTCGGCGTGGCCCTGAAGTTCGCGGAGAGCGACGTCCGCGCCTCCGCCGTGATCACCGGCGGCCTGTTCGCGCTGCTGCCCGGGCGCGCCCTGGTCGCGGCCGTGCAGGACGGCCTGACCGGCTTCTACATCACCGCCTCCGCCCGGCTGCTGGAGGTGATGTACCTGTTCATCGGGATCATCATCGGCGTGCTCGCGGTGATCTACCTCGGGCTGCAGCTGGGGGCCGCGCCGGACCCGGACGACGTGCTGCAGATCCCGTCCCGGCCGCTGCTCCAGATCGCGGCCTCGATGGTCCTGGTGTTCACCTTCGCGATCCTGCTCCAGCAGGAGCGGTCCACGGTGTGGATCGTGACGCTGAACGGCGGGGTGGCGTGGGTGACCTTCGGGGCGCTGACCGCCGGCGGGATCCCGCCGGTGCCGTCCACCGCGATCGCGGCCGGCCTGGTCGGCCTGTTCGGGCAGCTGTTCTCGCGCTACCGGTTCGCCTCGGCGCTGCCGTACGTCACGGCCGCGATCGGCCCGCTGCTGCCGGGTTCGGCGACGTACTACGGGCTGCTGTCGATCGCCGAGAACCGGCTCGACGTGGGCCTCGCCTCGCTGGTGAAGGCGGCCGCCATCGCGCTGGCCATCGCGATCGGAGTGAACCTCGGGTCGGAGACCTCACGGCTCTTCATGCGCATGCCGGGGGCGGCGAGCGCCGCCAAGCGCCGCGCGGCCAAGCGGACCCGCGGCTTCTGAGGGGAAACGTCGGTGGGGCCGGTCCGCCGTGGCGGACCGGCCCCACCGGGCACGGAGACGAAGGACCGGCTACCGCTTGGCGTGCCGGCCGCGGCCGTTCTGCGCCGGGGCGCTCTCGCCCGGGGCGAGGGCCTCGGACTCGGCGGCCTCGCGGGCCTCCTTGCGGGCCTTGAGCACCTCGAAGATCACCGGGATGACGGAGATCAGCACGATGCCGACCAGGATCGGCTCGACGTTCTCCTTGATGAAGCCGATCTGGCCGAGGAAGTAGCCCGCGACCGTGACACCGGCGCCCCAGCCGATGCCGCCGATGATGTTGTACGTCAGGAACGTGCGGTACTTCATCGAGCCGGCGCCCGCGACCATCGGGGCGAAGGTCCGGATGATCGGCACGAAGCGGGCGAGCACGATCGCCTTGGGGCCGTGCCGGTCCATGAACTCGTGCGCCTTGTCCAGGTTCTCCCGCTTGAACAGCTTGGAGTTCGGCCGGTTGAACAGCTTCGGACCGAAGAACTTGCCGATCATGTAGCCGACCTGGTCGCCGATGATCGCGGCGGCCACGATCAGCGTGCAGACCAGCCACAGCGGCTGCGTGATGTACTTCCCGTCCGCCACCAGCAGGCCGGCCGTGAACAGCAGCGAGTCGCCCGGGAGGAAGGCGAACAGGCCCGACTCCGCGAACACGATGACCAGGATGCCGATGAGGCCGAACTCCGAGATCAGGTAGTCCGGCGAGAGCCACTCCGGGGCGAGGGCGAGCGTGTACACGAGATCCGGGCTCCTGAGTTCGGGGGGCGGTGCGGAGGACGGTTGCTCCTCGATTATCAACGCACACCGCAACCCGCCGGTTCCAGGCCCCGGCCCGGGGGAACCACCCGGTCCGCTCCCCGGGTCCGAGGTCCGTTCCCCGGGTCCGAGGCCACCCCTCCCCCGGGTCCGAGGCCACCCCTCCCCCCGGGTCCCCGGCCGCCCGTTCCCGGTCCGCGCCTCAGACCCGGCGCACCGCGTTGGCGGTGATCGCGTCCCTCAGGTGCTCGGCGAGGCCGGGCCGGATGCCGTCGTAGAACGCCTTGAACCGCTCGTCCGCGACGTACATGTCGGCCAGGCAGGTGTGCATCTCGTACGAGCAGTCGTAGAACCAGCGGCCGATGTGTTCCCGGTGCTCTTCCGCCATGTCCATGGCCCGCTCGCCGTCGGCCGGCTCGCCGGCCTCCATCAGCGCCGAGTAGCGGGCCCCCCAGTCGGCGGCCTCGTCCTGCATCCGCCGCCAGTCCTCCTTGGTGTAGGTGGCGGCCCGGCGCTGGGACTCGGCGTAGAGCTCGGTGCCGCCCCAGCGTTCCTCGGCCTCCGCCTCGTACCGCGCGGGGTCCTTGTCCCCGAAGACCTCGAACCGTTCCTCGGGGGTGAGGTTGATGCCCATCTTCTGTGCCTCCATCGCGTGTTCGACGGCCTTGGCCATCTCCTGGAGCCGCCCGATCCGTTCCGTCAGCAGGGCGTGCTGCCTGCGCAGGTGCTGCCGGGGATCGGCGTCGGGGTCGTCCAGCAGGACCGCGACCTCTTCGAGCGGAAAGCCGAGCTCCCGGTAGAACAGGATCTGCTGCAGACGGCCCAGGTCGGCGTCGTCGTACCGCCGGTGGCCGGCGCCGCTGCGGCCGCTCGGGGAGAGCAGCCCGATCTCGTCGTAGTGGTGCAGGGTGCGCACCGTGACTCCGGCGAAACCGGCCACCTGGCCCACGGAGTAGCCCATCGCTTCCGCTCCTTCCTTCTCCGCTGTGCGGGTACGCGCTTCACTGTGGGCCCTGACGTGACGTGAGGTGCAAGTCCCCGGCCGGGCGGTGGCGGGGTGCACCCCGAGCGCCTCCGCGATACGGACGAATTGTCCGTTTACGTTAGGCGGATGACGCGTTCCGCCCGTGCTCTGCTCCCCACGATCCTCCCCGCGCTGGCGGTCGGAGTCGGCTGCGCCCTGCTCTTCGTCGGGGTGAGCTGGGCCGCCGAGCAGTTGGAGGGGGTGCTGTGGGGGACCCTGCCGGACGCGGTGGGCCTGGGCCCGTACTCGATCCCCTGGATGATGATCGTACTGACGGCCACCGGCGCGGTGGAGGGCCTGGTGGTGTGGAAGGTCTACGGGCACGCCGGCCCGGACCCGGCCACCAGCGGGCTGGTGGAAGCGCCGATGGACCCCCGCTGGGTGCCCGGCCTGCTGCTGGCCGGCGGACTGACCCTGGCCGGCGGGGTCAGCCTCGGCCCGGAGAACCCGATCGTCGCGGCGAACGTGGCCCTGGTCTTCGCACTGGGGCACCGGTTGTTCCCGGGCTGGCCGGGCCCCCTGTGGGTCGGGATGGCCGTGGCGGGCACGGTCGGCGCCCTGTTCGGCACGCCGGTGGCGGCGGCCCTGATCCTCACCGAGACGATGGCCGCAGGCCCCAAGGACCCCACCCCGCTGTGGGACCGGCTGTTCCCGCCGCTGGCGGCCGCCGCGGCGGGCAGCCTGACCACCTCCCTGATCTCGGAGCAGAGCTTCAGCACCTCGCTGTCCGACTTCTCCGGGCCGGGCTGGGCCGATCTGCTGGCCGCCCTGGTGGTGGCCTCGGCGGCTGCGGTGCTGGGCCTGGCCGGCGTGTACGCCTTCCCGTACGTGCACCGGGTGTTCCACAAGGTCCGGCACCCGGTGCTGATGCTGACCGCCGGTGGTGCGGTGCTCGGTCTGCTCGCGGCCCTCGGCGGCCGGCTCACGCTGTTCAAGGGCCTGGCCGAGACCCGCGAGCTGACCGAGACCGCGTCCTCGTACGGGTTCGGGGCGCTGCTGCTGATGAGCGTCGTCAAGCTGGCCGCCCTGGTGGTGGCCGCCGGCTCCGGGTTCCGGGGCGGCCGGATCTTCCCGGCGGTGTTCATCGGGGTCTCGTTCGGCCTGTCCGCGCACGCCCTGGTGCCGGCCGTGGACCCCGTGGTGGGCCTCACCTGCGGGGTGCTGGGCGTCCTGCTGGCGACCACCCGGCAGGGCTGGCTGAGCCTGTTCACGGCGGCCGTGCTGGTCCCGGCGCCGGGGGTGATCCCGATGCTGTGCCTGGCGTTGCTGCCGGCCTGGCTGCTGGTGACCGGCCGCCCGCTGATGCAGCTGACGGCGGACGGCCGGTCGGTGCGCGGAGCGGGCTGATCCAGCCCGCTCCGCAAGACACGATCTAGCGGCCGAGTCCGCGGAAGCGGCCCACCGCCAGGGGGAAGAACACCGCGAGCAGCAGGAGCGGCCAGGCCACAGCCAGCAGGCCGGCGTGCTCGGCGGCCCACGAGGAGGACGCGGCCGCCTGATTGCCGAACAGGTCCCGGACCGCCGTGGCGGTCGCCGACATCGGGTTCCACTCCACGACTTCTTGCCGGCCCCGTTGGGGCCGAGGACGGCGTGCACGGTGCCGGGTGCCACCTCCAGGTCGAGGCCGCAGAGGGCCGGTTTCCCGCCGTACCGCTTGTGGACGCCTTCCAGCACGATCACCAGAACCGCTCCCTGGTGGTCAAATTTGAGTAGCCGGTCGGCCGGGATAGGGCAGGCGCGCGCGGCTAGTCAAACTTGATTACGCGGTGACGCGGGTGCTGCCGCCGGATTCCCGGGGGCCCTCCCGGCCGGGTTCGCCGGGCCGGTTTCGCCCGGTGGGGCTCACCCAGCCGGGCTTCACGGTCGCCGGCGGGCTCCGCTACTCGGCCAGGACGCCCTCGAAGGGATCGCCGCCCTCGCCCGCGAAGGCGTACGCGCCGCCCTCGATCCGGCCGATCAGCCCCCGGGTCCACTCCGCCTCCACATCGGCCGCGTGCACCCACATGTACATGATCTCGCCGATGTGCCCGAGCTGCCCCGGGCCGCCCTCCGGCGTGTAGTAGTCCGTCACGGACGCCCGCCACTCGGCGAGCCCCTCCAGCCTGTGCCGCAGCAGGTCCAGCGTCTCCGCCCGCGGCAGGTCCGGCATGAAGCCCAGCGCCGCCGCGAGCGAGTCGCGCTTCTGGTCGTACGAGGACAGTGCCGCGCGCAGCAGCGCGAAGTACTCCACGCCGCCCGCGACGGTCAGTTCGTACTCGGTGCGCGGCGGCCCGCCCGCCGTGCTCGGGGCCACCTCGTGCTCGTGCAGCAGGCCCTGCTTGGCCATCTGCTTGAGCGCGTGGTAGATCGAGCCCGGCTTGGCGTTCGACCACTCGTGGGCGCCCCAGAACTCCAGGTCGTTGCGCACCTGGTAGCCGTGGGCGCGGCCGTGCCGGCGGACCGCGCCGAGGACGAGGAGCCTGATCGCTGACATGCGGCCAGGCTATCCAGTCGCGGCGGGGGGCCGGTCGGTCGGGCGGCCGGGAGGTCGGACGGGCGGCCCGGAGGCCGGGCGGGGGCCCGGAGGTCAGGCGGGCGGCCCGGAGGCCGGGCGGCCTTGGCTTCGGGAGGTCAGGCCGCCAGGCGGCCGGTCAGCCCATGGCCTTGGTGCCGTCGATCGACTCCCGGAGGATGTCCGCGTGGCCGGCGTGCCGGGCGAACTCCTCCACCAGGTGCAGCAGCAGCCAGCGCATCGAGACCTTGGCGTCCTTGGGGAACCAGGGGGCCTCCGGCAGCGGGAAGGTCTCGTCCAGGTCGGGCCGCGAGTTCACCAGCGCGGTCAGCTCCGCGGTGACGTCCTCCCAGAAGGCCAGCACGCCGGGGATGGTCTCGCCGTCGGTCAGCCGGAAGCCGTCCTGCCAGGCGGTCCGCCCCTCCATGCGCTCGTTCGGGCGCTGCTGCGCCATCCGCAGCCAGGCCAGCTCGGTCTCGGCCACGTGCTTGAGCAGCCCGGAGAGCGAGAGCTCGCTGGCGCTGGGCCGGCTCGCGGCCTGCTCCTCGGTGAGCCCGGCCGCCGTCTCCCGGAGCGCCGCCCGCTGGGACTCCACGAACGCCAGGAGCGTGCCGCGCTCGTCGCCCAGGACCTCGGTGGAAATCTGCGCCATGACCAACCGCCTTCACTGTCTGTCGTCCTTGTCGGGGGTCCTCCCGCCGACAAGAACCACGTTAGGGGGGCTTGCGGTCAGATTCCGTCCTAGATGACGGTGTTCCGAAGGGGAAGCAAGAGGAAGCCCGTTCAGAACGGGAACCGGGTGCGGCCGTGCTGGACGGAGATCCACTTCTGGGTGGTGAACGCCTCGACGGTCGCCTCGCCGTTGAGCCGGCCCAGCCCGGAGGCCTTCTCCCCGCCGAAGGCGGCGAGCGGCTCGTCGCCGATGGTGGAGTCGTTGACGTGGATCATTCCGGTCTCGATCCGCTCGGCGAACTTCACGCCGCGCTCCACGTCCCGGGTGTGCACCGCCCCGCTGAGCCCGTACGGGGTCGCGTTGGCCAGCCGTACGGCCTCTTCCTCGCCGTCGAAGACGACGAGGAGGGCGACCGGGCCGAAGATCTCCTGGCCCATCAGCGGTGAGTCCTCGGGGAGGCCGGTGAGCACGGTGGGCTCGACCAGGTTGCCGCGCGTAGAGCCGCGGACCAGTGCCGTGGCGCCCTCCTCGACCGCGTCGTCGACGAGCTTGGTCAGCGCCTCGGCGTGGAAGGGGTTGATCAGCGGCCCGATGTGGGTGTCCGCGTCGTGCGGGTCGCCGGTGCGCAGGGCGCGGACGCGGGCGGTGAACTTCTCGGTGAACTCCTCGGCGACGGAGCGGTCGACGAGGATCCGGTTGGCCGCCATGCAGACCTGGCCCTGGTAGACGAAGCGGCTGAAGACGGCGGCGTCGACGGCGTAGTCGACGTCCGCGTCGTCGAGCACGACCAGCGCGCTGTTGCCGCTGAGCTCCAGGACGGTCCGCTTGAAGTGACGGGCGGCGACCGCGCCCACGTGCCGTCCGACCCGGTCCGATCCGGCGAAGGAGATCACCTTGGGGACGGGGTGGGTCAGGAGCGCGTCGCCTATCTCGGCTATGTCGGTGACCAGGACGTTCAGCAGGCCGGCGGGCAGCCCGGCGTCCTCGAAGATCTTCGCGATGACCCCACCGCCGACCACCGGGGCGTTCTGGTTCGGCTTGATCACGACGGCGTTGCCGAGGGCGAGGGCGGGGGCGACGGACTTCAGGGTCACCAGGAGGGGGAAGTTGAACGGGCTGATCACGGTGACCACGCCGACCGGGAGGCGCTGGACGCGGTTCTCCTTGCCGCTCACCGGGGAGGGCAGGATCCGGCCCTCGGGGCGGACGGCCAGCTGCGCGGCCTCGCGGAGGAACTCCTTGGAGAGGTGGACCTCGTACTCGGCCTTGGGGCGGGTGCCGCCGAGTTCGTCGATCATCGCCTCGACGATTTCCTTCTCGCGCTCCTCGGTGATGTGGAGGGCGCGTTCCAGGACCGCTCGTCTGGTGTAGGGGCTGGTGGCGGCCCATTCGACCTGGGCCCGCTCGGCGGCACGGTAGGCCCGGTCCACCTGGTCGGTCGTGGCGACCGTGATCGCGGCGAGCTTCTCCCCGTTGTAGGGGTTGACGTCGATGATGTCCCACGATCCGGTTCCGGCCAGCCACTCGCCGTCGATGTACTGGTGAGCCAGGTCCTCGAATATGGACATGCCATCCCTTACTGCAGGCGCGCACCCGTGCGCTGCACCGGAGACTGATCAGACGTCATACTACGTGCGAATCAAGACAGTTGGAGCGGGCCACACAAGACGGTTGGGGTCGGCAGGTCAGGAGAGCTGGAGCAGACCGCGGAGGAGGTCCCGGGTCTGGCCGGGGTCGGGGCAGTCGCGCTGGAGGCGCTCCATCGCCCTGCCGTACTGCGCCACTTCCTCGTCCTTGTCCAGGTAGAGGGCACTGGTGAGCTGTTCCAGATAGACGATGTCCTGGAGGTCGGACTCGGGGAACCGGAGCAGGGTGAACGCTCCGCTCTCGCCCGCGTGGCCGCCGAAGGAGAAGGGCATCACCTGGAGGCGCACGTTGGGCCGCTGGGAGATCTCGATCAGGTGTTCCAGCTGGCCGCGCATCACGGCCCGGTCGCCGTACGGGCGGCGCAGCGCCGCCTCGTCGAGCACGGCGTGGAACAGCGGGGCGTTCTCGGAGACCAGTACCTTCTGCCGCTCCTGGCGGAGGGCGACGCGGCGGTCGATCTCGGCCGGGGTGGCACCGGGCATGCCGCGGCTGACCACGGCGTGCGCGTACGCCTCGGTCTGCAAGAGGCCGTGGACGAACTGGACTTCGTAGATGCGGATGAGTGAGGCCGCGCCCTCCAGTCCCACGTAGGTCTGGAACCAGCCGGGCAGTACGTCGCCGTAACTGTGCCACCAGCCGGCCGCGTTGGCCTCGCGGACGAGTCCGAGGAGCGATTCGCGCTCGGCTCCGTCGGTGACTCCGTAAAGCGTGAGGAGGTCCTCCACGTCCCTTGCCTTGAAGCTCACCCTTCCCAACTCCAAGCGGCTGATCTTCGATTCGGATGCGCGGATCGAGTAGCCGGCCGCCTCGCGGGTGATCCCGCGGGATTCACGGAGCCGCCTGAGCTGCGAGCCCAGGAGGATGCGGCGCACCACAGAACCGCTGGCTTCTGCGGTCACGAGTCCTGCCCTCCCCATCGCGTCGAGTGCGTGCTGTGCGTCGTGTGCGTCGCTGGGACCCCCGTATGCCCAGGGCCCGAAGTCTGCCACCAAAACGCATCGGGCCGTACTCGTTCTGTAACGGAATCCGGCTTCACGGAAAAGAAGTCCGTAAGTGAACGGCGGAAGAAATGCCCAAGAACCATCACGGGAGCGGACAGTTGGGGCGCGTGCACGTGCATCTGCCCTTGCATCCGGCTGCGGCATTGGGAACGATGGTGCCGCGCACCTGCGTGCTTTCCGCGCCGGCGCGGGACCCACCCCGCAGTTCTTTCCTGGACACAGCCAACCGCTCCGTCCGCGAATCCCGGGAGTGCCTCGCATGGGGATGAATGGATCGACCATGCTCGAGCCGTTACGGCAGGGGCTGCCCCCGGTCGACCCCACGGCCGTCTCCGGGTCCGCTTCCTGTGCGCTGCCCGCCCGCTACGAGGCCGTGCGCGGCGCCCGTTCCTTCACCAGGTCGACCCTGGGCCAGTGGGGGCTGGAGGAGCGCTTCGACGACGTGGCCCTGGTCGTCTCCGAACTCGTCACCAACGCGCTGCGGCATGCGCTGCCGCAGGACGGGCCGGGCGGGGAACCGGGGTGCGAGCTGGGTGGGGGCCTCGGTGGGGGGCTGGTCGTGGAGCCGGGCCGGGCGCCTGGCCGGGAGCCGGGGCGGGAGTCCGGGCGGGAGCCGGGGCGGGAGCCCGAGCCGCCGGTCCGGTTGCACCTGATGCGCTGGAGCACGCGGCTCGTGTGCGCGGTCCGGGATCCCAGCGAGGACACCCCAGGGGGGTCGTTCGCGCCGGAGAAGACGGACGAGAACTGCGACGCGGAGTCCGGGCGCGGGCTGTTCCTCGTGGACTCCTACAGCGACAGCTGGGGCTGGCACCCGCTCGCCGGTCGCCTGACGGGCAAGGTCGTCTGGGCGCTGTTCCGGCTGCAGGACTGAGCGGGGACCGAGCGGGGCTTGAGCACGACTTACACGCCACAGTGGCCGGGACTGATCACTGCGATCGGTCCCGGCCAGTGCACGTGCATGGCGCGATCTTGAGGGTTCTGCCGGTCGGCGGCGGCTCGCCCGGTGGGTCAGCGATCAGCTGATGAGGTGATCGAATTCACCGTCCTTGGCACCCAGCAACAGCGCTTCTATCTCGGCCGGCGTGTAGACGAGCGCAGGCCCGTCCGGGAACCGCGAATTGCGCACGGCAACGTCGCCGCCCGGCAGCTTGGCGAACTCCACACAGGAACCCTGCGAGTTGCTGTGCCTGCTCTTCTGCCAGGTCAGGCCGTACATAGAAGCCAGTTCTGCAGCTGCCATCCCGTTGTACGCGTGGTCCACAGGAAGCCCCCGAAAGCAGATGTCAACTGCACCGGATCATAGCTGTGTTCATGGGCGTATGCATGGGCAGATGCACGTGCACGCGGGGTGGTCCCTTGATCACTTACCGGTGGGTTCGCGGGGCGGCAGAGCCGTTTCGCGGGTGCTTCCGGTGGCTCGGTCCAGGTCACACTGCTGACGCACACGCATGCGGGACACCTGTCGGCTCCGGATCTTGCCCCGATCGGATGCGAACTTACGGAGCAAAGCGCAGCGCTTGTAGCCAATGTACGTACTCCGGACTGCGCTTGAGGGGGCGGGGTGGGTGGGGCGGGGGTGGGCCTGGCTTCGCGTGGGCGTGCGGATGGGGCAGCCTGGAAACCCCCGCGCGGAGCGCGGCAGGGCGCACGCGCGGAGCGCCGGCCGCCATCGCCCCGTTCAACCCACCCGCGCAGCGATCACCCGCGCGCAGGCCAACGCCTCCGCCGCCGTCGTATCGACCTCCAGGTCGTACCGCACGGCGCGGTGCACCAGCTCCGCCTGCCCCGCCGCCATCCCCCGGGCCCGGTCCCCACGGGCGATCTCGCGGGCCGCCGCGACCTCCGGCGCGCACCGGACGCCGACCCAGAGGACCTCAAGGCCGTCCAGGGCCTTCCGCCAGCGGTCCTGGGACTCCGCCCCGCCGAGGAAGACGTCGTCGACGATGATCCGGGCGCCGGCGCGGGCCATCGCGGCGACGCCCACCATCCAGGCCGCTTCCAGCGCGCGGAACTGCGGGCCGATGCCGACCTCGCCGTCCGGCGCGAACTCGATGCCCTCGGAGGACTCCCGCATGGACACGGGCATCGCGTCCACCAGTGAGTCGACGGCGGCGGCCAGCCACGGTTCCGGCAGGATCTCCTGCAGGCACCGGACGATCCCGGACTTGCCCGAGCTGGAGCCACCGTTCAGCACGATCACCTGAGTTGTCACCGCGTCACAGTAGGGATGCCCACAGCACGACCCGAAGCGATTTTCGGGCGCCGGGTCGTCAGGCCCCCGGCCGCGAGACCGTCATCGGCGCCGTGAGGGGACCTCGGGGCGCCTGCGCCCCATCTGTGCCGCGTCGGCGGCCGCCGTGCCGTCCTGCCAGCCCGCGTGGTCGGTCGCTCCGCGCAGCCGGGTCGTCGTGGTGCGCGGGAACATCTCCTCCGCCCGCTCCCCCACCGCGACGTCCCGGGCGACCAGCGCGGGCAGCAGCCCCGCACTGTCCGCCGTCCCGGCCGCCTCGTCCGCCGCTGCTTCCGCGGCGTGCTCGGCCGTCTCGGCCAGCCGGTGGCCCAGCCGGCTGGCGTAGGCCAGGAGGAAGGACTGTCGGAACGTCTTGGTCCGTTTACGTCCGCCGGCCCGCTGGCCGGCCTCCGCACGGGTCATCGCCGCCGTGCCCTGCACCAGCAGCGAGGTGTACAGGAGCTCGACCGCCTCCAGGTCGCTCTCGAAGCCCACCACCGTGGAGAACTCGAAGGAGCTGTTCCACACCGCGCGGCAGCGGTTCGCCGTGGCGACCGCGTCGAGCAGCACCGCCTTCGCCTCCTCGTACGGCGGTTCCACCCCGATCCGGCAAGCCCCCGGGGTCTGCGCCGGTCCGCCGCCCCGGACCGCCAGCAGCGCTTCGTCCACCGTGTGCCGGGCCATCAGCTCCTGCGCCTTCGCGCTGAGCGCCTCCGCCTCCTCGGGGAAGTTCGTCGCCTCGGCCTTGGCGAGCAGGGCCCTGATGCGGGCCAGCATGCGCGGCTCCATGTGTGCGGCCTCGGGCAGGTCCGCCGGGTCTCCCGGGACCGGGCCGACCGGTTCGATCGACGGCAGCCGGATCAGCAGCCGCAGCACCTCCAGGACGGCGGTGGCGAGCGCGAACCGGTCCGCCTTCTCGCGTCGCGCGAGCTGTTCGGCGTACGACTCGTCCCCGCCCCACCACGCCTCGTGGGCGGTCCAGCGGGCGGGCAGGCGCGCATAACGGCGGCCCTCCGCGGCGAAGAGGTCCTCGGTGATCCGCTGGTGTCGCGGGTCGAGGTCGCGCCGGACCAGGCGGAGGACGTCGGCGGGCTGCCATCCCCGTTCCCACGCCTGCCGTACGTAGGCCTGGCCGCGGGAGAGCAGGACCTGACCGACCGGCCCCCAGCCGGACGCATCGGCGGCGATCAGCGAGGCCCCGGCGTCCAGCCCGGCATCGTCCTGGGCGTAAAGGGCCGCGGCAAAAGCACGCTCGACGGTCTCGACGGGACTCTTCGACATCACCCCTCCACCCTCTCACCCACTCTCCTGCCTCCCTCTCCCGCACTCCCGCATGCCGCCCCCGTGCGGGCCCACGGGCCCGATGCCGCCCCCGTGTACCTACCGGCCGTGCCCCGGCCGTGTCGGGGCACGGCGGCCGTACGCCACGCCGTGTGGGCAGGCGTGCCGCAGGGCGATGGGGGCCCCTGTTCGAGCGAAGTCGAGAACGTGGGGGTGGGGGTCCCCCCCGGACGGAGTCCGGGGGGGAGGTGGGCACACGGCACCCCCGGTCCCGCGAGGGCTCGCGCAGCTCCCCCGCACCCCCGACCCCGCTCATGGGGCCGCCCCCGGGACGGGCGGAGCTCCGCGGGCCCGACCGCGCCCCCGCGGACCCGCTCGCCGGGAGCGCCACGTCGGGGTGGGCGGACCCGCGCGCCGCGACCCGGTTGTCGGAGGCGGCTGCCACACTCGCACTCATGAGCGAACCGGCAGCCCGCCGGCTGCTCGCCGAGGACGGCGACGGCCGCTGGATCGCCATGCCCGTCCCCACCCCGTGGCCCGGCCCCGCCCCGGCCGCAGGGGCGGCGGGTCAGGGGCCGGGCCACGGCCAGGCCACACCCGCACCCGCACCCGACCCCGCCACCGCCGTGCGCACCGCCCCGCCCCACACCCGCTGGGTATGGCGGTCCACCGCCGCCGTCTACCCCCGCCTCCTCGCCGCCGGCATCCGCGTCGAGCGCTGTTACGACATCGAGGCCGCCGAGGCGCTGCTCCTCGGGCACGAGGGGCGGTCCGGCCTCCCCCGGTCCGCCGCAGCCGCCTGGGCGCGGCTCACCGACAGCCCCGTACCGCCGGATCCGCCGCAGCGCGCCGCCGAGCCCGGCGGCCGTACCCAGTCCTCCCTCTTCGACCCGCAGCCGGCCGCCCCGCTCCCGCCCGAGGCCCTGCTCGCGGTCTATGCCGACCAGATGCGCCGGCACGACGCCACCGGGCACCCCGACCGGCTGCACCTGCTGACCGCCGCCGAGTCCGCCGGTTTCCTGGTGGCCTCCGAGATGCACCGGGCCGGTCTGCCCTGGCGGGCCGACGTACACCGCGCCCTGCTGACCGAGCTGCTCGGGGAGCGGTACGCGGGCGGCGGCGAGCCGCGCCGCCTCGCCGAGCTCGCCGACCAGGTGTCGGCCGCCTTCGGCCGCCGTGTCCGCCCCGATCTCCCGGCGGACGTCGTCAAGGCGTTCGCCGGGGACGGCATCAGGCTGCGGTCCACCCGGCGCTGGGAGCTCCAGGAGCTCGACCACCCCGCCGTGGCACCGCTGATCGCCTACAAGAAGCTGTACCGGATCTACACCGCCCACGGCTGGAGCTGGCTCAAGGACTGGGTGCACGAGGGCCGGTTCCGGCCCGAGTACGTCCCGGGCGGCACGGTCACCGGCCGCTGGGTGACCAACGGCGGCGGTGCCCTGCAGATCCCCAAGGTGATCCGGCGGGCCGTGGTCGCCGACCCCGGCTGGCGGCTCGTCGTCGCCGACGCCGACCAGATGGAACCGCGCGTCCTCGCCGCGATCTCCCGGGACCCCGGCCTGATGGAGATCGCGGGCCGCCCGGAGGACCTGTACGCCTCGGTCTCCCGGCACGGCTTCTCCGGCGACCGCGACCAGGCCAAGCTGGCCGTGCTCGGCGCGGTGTACGGCCAGACCTCCGGCGACGGCCTGAAGAACCTGGCCGCCCTGCGCCGCCGCTTCCCGCGCGCGGTCGCGTACGTCGACGAGGCCGCGCGGGCCGGCGAGGAGGGCCGCCTCGTACGGACCTGGCTGGGCCGCACCTGCCCGCCCGCGGCCGGCTCCGGCGAGGCCGGCGAAGAGGCCGGCATCCCCCAGGCGGCCGGGCCCGGCGAGGAGGCCGGGGACGGGTACGGCGGCGAGGGCGGGGCGGCCGGCGGCGACGAGTGGACGCCGGGCTACGCCTCCACCAACACCCGGGCCCGCGGCCGCTTCACCCGCAACTTCGTCGTGCAGGGCAGTGCCGCCGACTGGGCCCTGCTGATGCTCGCCGCGCTGCGCCAGGCCATCGCGGCCGGCGGACTCCGTGCCGAACTGGTCTTCTTCCAGCACGACGAGGTGATCGTGCACTGCCCGGCGGAGGAGGCGGAGGCCGTCACCGGGCTGATCCGGGCCGCCGCCGACCGGGCCGGACGCATCGCCTTCGGCGAGACCCCGGTCCGGTTCCCGTTCACGACGGCCGTGGTGGAGTGCTACGCGGACGCGCGATGACGACCAGCCGCGCGCCCGGCCCCGCTCAGTGGAACCACTTCGGGCTGAGCGCGATCTGCTTGAGCTGCTCCATCGTCAGGGCCGGTTCGGCGCGGGTGGCCGCGGTGTCCTGGTTGCCGGTGTTGAAGGCGGAGACCAGGACCCGCCTGCCGTCGGGGCGCAGGGTGTCGACGCTCCACCAGACGACGTTCCTGCCGCCCTTCTCGCCGGGCTTCTGCTCCGCCCTCACCCTGGTGCCGTCGGGCAGCACGGTCACCCCGGGCCCGCCGAACAGCTGGGCGCGCGTCTTGCCCATGAGCCCCCCTGCCTCGGCGGACACCTGGACCAGCGACTTGCCCTTGCCGTCGTCGAGCACGACGAAGCCGTGGGTGCCCTCGCCGCCCTTGTCGACGACCCGTGCCCCGTGCTCCACCAGGTCCTCCAGCACCTCCACCGCCACCGGGCCGGACATCGGCGGGATCGGCTTCTCCACCGGCGCGGGCGGCAGGTCGTTCAGGGCCGGGTGCCAGGTGTCGGAGGTGACCAGGGTCTTCATCTGCGTCAGGTCCAGGGGCGGGAGGGGCCGGGTCACCGGCGCGCCCTTGTCAGCCGGTGCGTTCCACTCGGAGGCGTCGAGCAGGAAGCCCTGCGGGGTGACCAGCGTGGCCCGCCACACCTTGGTCTCCACCCGCCGGTCGGCGTACTCGTATCCCTTGAACAGCAGCAGCCTGGATCCGTCGGCCAGCTTCTCGGACGTGCAGCTGTCGAAGCTCAACACGGCCTGCGACGGGCAGACGACCATCTGGTCCGCCGGGCCGCTGTTCGGGTCGATGCGCGACAGTGCGAGGCTGATGGCGGCCCTGCCCTTGCCGTCGTCGTAGACGCCGCTGACCATCGGGGACTCGTCGGTGCCGCGGGCCTCGGTGTCGGTGATGCGCGTACCGCCCTGGGGGACCAGGGCCTTGAAGGTGGCGACCATCTGCTCGGCCGTGACGGCGCCGGTGCCGACCGTACGGTCGCCCTTGCCGTCGGACGCGTCCTTCCCCGTGCCGGACCCCGACGAGGACGCAGGAGCGGCGACGTTCACCGCGCCGGCCCCGCCGGCCCCGCCCTCCCCGCTGCCGAACAGGCCGCCGGCGTAGGCGCCGACGGTGCCGACCGCCGCCATCGCGAGCACCGTGCCGGTGACCACGGCCGCCCGCCTGCGGGCCACCATGCGGCGCCCGCGCAGCTCACCACCGTCCACCAGGACGCGCTGATCGGGCGTGAAGCCCTCCCCGGTCCGCCGGAGGGCTTCGCCGAGGTCGTCTTCGAAGGGCATGAGGAACCCCCACCTTCCACCATTGGGTCGCGAATGCTCGAACGATCGAATGAACGGGCCGGATCCGGCCCCGGGTCAGCGCGCCGCCAACTCCGTGAGACTGCCGCCCAGTTGCTCCCGCAGGCGGGCGAGCGCGCGCGAGCTGCGGGTCCGTACGGCGGACGAGCTGACGTTCATCACGTCGGCGGTCTCCTCCACGCTGCGGTCCTCCCAGTAGCGCAGCACCAGCACCGCCCGGTCCTTGGGCCCCAGCTGCCCCAGGGCCTCCAGCAAGGTCATCCGCAGCGCCGGATCCCCGCCTCGGGCGGCCGCGTCCGGGACCTCACCCACCGGCCGTTCGGCGGCCGAGCGCCGCCGCCGGTGGGTGAGGAAGGCGCGTACGAGCACGGTCTGCGCGTACGCCGCGGGGTTGTCGATGCGGGAGGCCCGTCCCCAGAGCAGGTACATCCGCCCCAGGGTCTCCTGCACGAGGTCCTCGGCGAGATGCGTGTCCCCGCTGGTCAGCAGACAGGCCGACCGGTACAGCTGCCCGGTCCGCCCCTCCGCGAACTCCCGGAATCCCTCCCGGCCCCGCTGCCGCATCCGCTCCCCCTAGCCGTCCGTCCCACCCCTACGACGCGACGGCTGGGGGAAAATGTTTCAGCGGTCCCCGGGAATCTCCGCCAGGTCGTGGAAGTAGGCGTGGAACTCCTCGCGGACGAAGCCGTCCGCCTCGTAGAGCGACTGCGCGACCTCGTTGTCGTACGCCGTCTCCAGCTGCACCCCGGACGCCCCGGCCTCCCCGGCCCGCCGCAGCACCTCGCGCAGCAGCGCCCGCCCCGCCCCGGTACGCCGCCCGTCCTGCGCGACGTACAGGTCGTTGAGCACCCACAGCGGAGCCATCGAGAGCGACGAGAAGGTCCGGTAGACCTGCGCGAACCCGACCGTGCCCCGCCCCGGCACGGACGCCAGCAGCACCAGGGACTCCCCGCGCCGCATCCGCTCGGCCAGGAACGCCCGCGGCCCGTCCGGGTCTTCGACCGCCACCTCGTAGAAGTCCAGGTACCCGCGGAACAGCTCCGCGGCCACGTCGAGGTCCTGCTCCCCCGCGACCCGCACCTCGGCGGTGTCACCCATGTCCGTCTCCCCTCGTCTCCCCTGCGCGCCCCGCACCATTCTCCGCTCGGCGCCGTGCCCCCGCACCGCCCTCCGGAAAACCGAAAGACCCAGGTCACGGATGGTGTGACCTGGGTCTTCTCGGAGCCGCCTTCGGGATTCGAACCCGAGACCTACGCATTACGAGGCCCGACAAGATCATCCCGGCTAGTGCCGGAAAATGTCGCACAATCCCGTTTCCCCAGGTCAGAGACCCAAGCCCCGCAACCCACGTGCCACCCAATCCACCCCGTGCCACCCCGTCCGCTCACGCAGCGCTCACGCACGAGATCAGCATCCAGGCGCCACGGTTACGGGTAGTCAGCATGCCAATCTGCTGATCACTCTTCGTAGTGGACCACCTCTCGGGGGCAGCACCCTGCGCGGACGGCAGGAGTTCCGATCTACAGACACACTCCGCCAGAAGGGAACACCGATGGGCAAGCGCTCCACAGCACGCATCATCGCCGCTCTCGCCGCGACGGCTGCGCTGGCCGTCTTACCTCCAGCCGAGGCGCACGCCGGCGCCATCGGCTCGACGCCCGTGGCCACCTTCGACTACCAAGTCGGAGGCGTCACGATGAAGGTCCCTACGGGATGCATGTTCACCCACATCATCCGCGGCGACGGCAAGAACATCACCTACCAGAACGCCGGCGTGGACTGCGGCTTCGTCGGAGCCCTGAACGCCGGTTTCTGCAACTGGCGCATCGACTTCACCTACGCGGACACCGACAACAAGATCTACCGCACCTCACGCGGCAAGACCCACACCGAGCGCAAGATCAACCCGATGCGGGACAACGCACCCCAGAAGCTGCCCCGCTACGGAAAGGCCTGCGCGTACATCAACGTCAACGGCGTTCGTCGGGCCGGCCAGTGCCACCACATCACGAAGTGAGCCGCACATCACCAACCAGCCCACCCCCGAGGAACCCACGTGGGAAGCCAAGCGCCGTCGCGCCGGCATCACCGCCTTCCTCACCGGCGCCGCCGCGTCCTTCGCCTTCTTCGCCTTCTTCCCCGGCCTCCCCCACGTGATCGACTGGGGCGCGATCCTCGTCTCGCTCGCCCTCGGGGGGCTGGTCCGCTGGGCATGGCTGGCCCGCATCACGAAGAAGCACGCCGATCTGGGCTGAAGCCCGACCGGGTACGCGCTACCTCAGGCCGTAGCGGGCCGCGCGGTCAGCCCCCGCGCACCCGCCCGCCTCGCTCGCCACAGCACCACGGCACCAGAACGAACCTTGTTGCGGTTATTGCGAATGCTGCAGATAATGCGGTTAAGGGTTGCCTCATCGCGACTCAGACGCCACATGAAGGGACGGTCACTCAATGAGCACGTCGACCGCTCGGCCCACGCCCCCGTCCGGGGCGAATGCCGACTTCGCGGCCCGGGCCCTGATGCCCGTAAAGAGGTCCCTCGCGCGCTCCCCTCGCGCCGAACGGATCCGCTTCCGGATCGAGGACGCAAATGCCGATCTTGAGCTGCCCCGAGAGGCCGTGGAACTGCTGGCGACCGTATTGAGCCACATGGCCGCAGGCCGCGCCGTCTCCATCGTCCCCGAACACGCCGAGCTGACCACGCAGCAAGCCGCTGACATGCTGAACGTGTCCCGGCCGTTCCTGATCGGACTGCTGGACGCTGGCGAAATCGACTACCGGAAGGTCGGCACCCACCGCCGGATCAAGGCGCAGTCCCTGCTTGAGTACCAACGCCAGGACGACCAGAAACGACGGGCGGCAGCAGACGAACTAACGGGCCTGAACCAGGAGATGGGGCTGATCTGACCCCGTGGCGTTCATCGTCGTATACGACGCCTGCGTCCTGTACCCGAGCACGCTGCGCGATCTTCTGATCCGCATAGCCCAAGCCGGGCTCGTGCAGGCCAAATGGACCGAACGGATCCTCGATGAGGTCTTCGCGAATCTTCAGGCCAACAGGCCAGACCTCGAGCCTGCGAGGTTGACCCGTACACGTGAGTTGATGATGCGCGCTGTCCGGGACTGCCTCGTCAAGGACTACGAGCCCTTGGAGTCGGCGCTTGACCTGCCGGACGCCGATGACCGTCACGTGCTCGCTGCCGCCGTCAAGTCCCGGGCTCAACTCATCGTCACCAACAACCTCAAGGACTTCCCCGACGAGACGCTGAGTACGTGGAACGTCGAAGCCGTCTCCGCGGACGACTTCGTCTTGGCCCAGATCGACCTCGATCGCCAGAGGGTCTTTGCCGCCGTCCAACAGATCGCCGACTCATGGCGAAATCCGCCCGGGGTCGCGGGCGATGTGCTTGATCGCCTGGAGCGAGACGGCCTCTTGGAGTCGGCCGCCGCCCTTCGCGCTGGCCGGTAGCTCGGGGCCAGTTCCCCCGATCCGGCGCTCACGCATGCTCACGCACAGGGTTCCAGGCTCCGGCCGCCACCTGCCGACGGGCCTAGCGGAAAGGCAAAACCCCAGGTCACGGGCAATGTGGCCTGGGGTTTCTCGGAGCCGCCTTCGGGATTCGAACCCGAGACCTACGCATTACGAGTGCGTTGCTCTGGCCAACTGAGCTAAGGCGGCAAGCTGCGCAGACAATCGTCCCATCGCGGAAAGGCTGTCATCAGCAGCGGCGCTAAGTCTACAGGGTCAATCCAGGTGCCCCGCACCAGGTCGTCGGCCGTGGCGCGGGGCGGGGGTGCAGGTCAGCACTTCTTGCCGGCCGCGGGTGTGGTGCCCTCCAGGAGGTAGCGGTTGATCGCCGTGTCGATGCAGTCGCTGCCACGCCCGTACGCCGTGTGGCCGTCGCCGTCGTACGTCAGCAGGACGCCCGAGTCGAGCTGGCCCGCCAGGCCCTGGGCCCACTTGTACGGGGTCGCGGGGTCCCGGGTGGTGCCGACCACCACGATCGGCGGCGCGCCCTTCGCCTCCAGGCGGTGGGCCGTGCCGGTGGCCTTGGCCGGCCAGTACGCGCAGTTCAGCGAGGCCCAGGCGAAGCCCGCGCCGAACACCGGGGAGGCCTTCTCGAAGGAGGGCACGGCGGCCGTCACGGCGGCCGGACCGGTGAAGGCCGGCGGCTGGTCCAGGCAGTTCACGGCGGCGTTGGCGTACATCAGGTTGGCGTACGAACCGTCCGGCTCGCGCTCGTAGTAGCTGTCCGCGAGGCTGAGCAGGCCGGCGCCGTCGCCGTCCATGGCCTGGGTGATCGCCTCGCGCAGCTGCGGCCACGCCGACTCGTCGTACAGCGCGGCGATCACTCCGGTGGTGGCGAGGGCCTCGCCGAGCGGGCGGGCGGGTTCGCCGGTCGGCACCGGCTTGGCGTCGAGGGTGCGGAAGAAGTCCCTCAGCCGCTGCGCCACCTGGTCGGTGTTCCCCCGGCCCAGCGGGCATTCGGCCTGCTTGGCGCAGTCCCGGGCGAAGGAGCGGAAGGCGGTCTCGAAGCCGGCGGTCTGGTCCCGGTTGAGGTCGATCGCCGAGCGGGTCGGGTCCATCGCGCCGTCGAGCACCAGCCGGCCGGCCCGGCCCGGGAAGAGGTCGGCGTAGGTGGCGCCGAGGAGGGTGCCGTACGAGGCGCCGACGTAGGTCAGCTTCTCGTCGCCGAGCACCCCGCGCAGCAGGTCGAGGTCCCGGGCCGCCTCCACCGTCGAGACGTGCGGGAGGACGCGGCGGGAGCGCTCCTGGCAGCCCGCCGCGAACTCCTTGAACGCCTCGACCAGCTTCGCCTGCTCCGCGGCGTCGTCCGGGGTCTGGTCGACCTGGGTGTACGCGTCCATGCGGGGCCCGGTCAGGCACTCCACCGGGGAGCTGCGGGCGACCCCGCGCGGGTCGATGGAGACCATGTCGTAGCGGGCGCGCACCTGCGCCGGGTATCCGATGCCCGCGTACGCCTGCAGGTAGCCGATGCCGGAGCCGCCGGGTCCGCCCGGGTTGACCACGAGGGAGCCGAGCCGCTTGCCGGGGCCGGTGGCCTTCTTGCGGGCCACCGCGAGCTCGACGTCCTGGCCGGACGAGGGGTGCGCGTAGTCCAGCGGCGCCTTCATCGTGGCGCATTCGAAGCCGGGGACGCCGCACTCCCGCCAGCGCAGCTTCTGCGCGTAGTACGGGCGGAGGGCCGCGGAGGGCTCCTCCGGGACGGCGGGTGCGGCATGGGCCGCGCCGCTGCCGGTGGCTCCGCCGGCGGAGGCCGAGGCGCGCTGGGCCGAACCGCTCGTGGTGCACCCGGAGAGCAGCAGACCGGCGGCTGCGAGCACGGTCCCTGTGGTGCGCAGCAGACGACTGGTGTCCATCTCTGGAGCGTACGTCCTCCCGCCCGCCCAGTGGTGATCTTGCGCGGCCGGGTACGCCCGCCCGGCCCCTTCCGGCACCCTCCCGGGGCCGGTGCCCGCCCGTACGGGTGAGCGGTCAACCGGGGTGGGGGAGGGAGCCGGGAGGGGCCGGCGGCAGAACGGCGCGGCGCGGGGCGGTCCGGGGCAGGCCCGGGGGCGCCTGCCGTGGTCAGCCGGCGCGGAGGGCCATCGTCATGGCCTCGACCGCGAGCAGCGGCGCCACGTTGCGGTCCAGCGCTTCCCGGCAGGCGATGATCGCCTCGATGCGGCGCAGGGTCCGCTCGGGGCCGCCGGCCCGGGCCACCCGGTCCAGGTCGCCCCGTATCTCCTCGTTGGCGATGGCCACCGAGGAGCCCAGCTGGAGGGCCAGCACGTCCCGGTAGAAACCGGTCAGGTCGATGAGCGCGAGGTCGAGGCTGTCGCGCTGGGTGCGGGTGCGGCGGCGCTTCTGCTTGTCCTCCAGCTCCTTCATCACGCCCGCCGTGCCGCGCGGCATCCGGCCGCCCGTCCCGGCGGAGGCGCCCAGCGCGGCCTTCAGGTCCTCGGTCTCCTTGGCGTCGACCTCCTCCGCGACCTGCTTGGCGTCCTCCGCGGCCGCGTCGACCAGCTCCTGCGCGGCCTTGAGGCAGGCCCCCACGTCGTCCGTGCGGAGCGGCAGCCGCAGCACGGCCGCGCGCCGGGCGCGGGCGCGCTCGTCGGTGGCCAGGCGGCGGGCCCGCTCGATGTGCCCCTGGGTGGCACGGGCGGCGGCCGCGGCCACGGTCGGCTCGATGCCGTCGCGGCGGACCAGGAGGTCGGCGACGGACTCCACCGAGGGGGTGCGCAGGGTGAGGTGCCGGCAGCGGGACCGGATGGTGGGCAGCACGTCCTCCAGGGAGGGCGCACAGAGCAGCCAGACGGTCCGCGGGGCCGGTTCCTCGACGGCCTTGAGCAGCACGTTGCCCGCGCCCTCGGTGAGCCGGTCGGCGTCCTCCAGCACGATGACCTGCCAGCGGCCCACGGCCGGTGAGAGCTGGGCCCTGCGGACCAGGTCGCGGGTCTCCTTGACGCCGATGGACAGCAGGTCCGTACGGATGATCCGGACGTCCGCGTGGGTGCCGACCAGGGTGGTGTGGCAGCCGTCGCAGAAACCGCAGCCGGGCGCGCCGCCGAGGGCTCGGTCCGGGCTGGTGCACTGCAGGGCCGCGGCGAAGGCCCGGGCCGCGGTGTCCCGGCCGGAACCGGGAGGTCCGGTGAACAGCCAGGCGTGCGTCATCTTGGACGCGGCGGGCACCGGCCGCCCCGCCTCGACCGCGCTGACCAGTACGTCGGCGTCCCGCGCGGCCGCGGTCAGCTGCGCCTCGACGCGCTCCTGGCCCACCAGGTCGTCCCATACGGCCATTCCGCCGCCTCCGTCCACTTCCACGTACATGTGCGCGGTGCGTGCCCCGCCGACCATTGTGGCGGCGGCCACTGACAGGCCGCCGCACCCCGTACGGACACGCCCGCGGCGGCCTCCCGCCTCCGCCCCGGCCTCCGGCGCGGCTTCAGCCCCGGCGCCGGCGCGGCGGGCGCCCCTCGCCCTCGTCGTCGTCCCCGTCCCGGTGCGGCCCGAGCAGCTCGTCGGCCAGCGTGGGGAGGTCGTCCAGCGGGGTCTCCTCGGCCCAGTCGGACCGGCGCCGGGAGCTGCCCGACGGGTCCACCACGGGCAGCTCGCGGGTGGCGTCCTCGCCCCCGGAAGCGGCCGGCCGGGCGTCCCGGAAGAAGCCCGGGGGCACCCGGTCCACCGGCGACTCCCCGGGGCGTACGGGCGGCAGCACGGCCGTCTCGGCGGCCGGATCGCCACCGGGCCGTACGGGGGGCAGCACCGTCGTCTCCGCGGCCGGATCGGCCTCGGCCCGGGCGTCTGCCTCGGCCCCGGCCCCGGCAGCTGCATCGGGCTTGCGGAGGTTCGCCTTCGGCGCGGCCGCCGGGTCCACCTTCGGGACCGGCACGGTCTCGGTGATGTCGTCCGGCCGCAGCACCCGGCGGTCCGGCCCCGTCGCCACGACCGGGGTCTCGACGGTCACGGCGTCGGCGGCAGCAGCCGCTGCGGCCGCGGCCTCCTGCCGGCGCGCCTCCTCCGCCTTCAGCAGGGCCTGCTCGGCGAGGCGCTGCTTCTCCAGGCGCTTCTGCTCGGCCTCGGCCCGCAGCCGGGCCTCCTCCTCGGCCTGCTTCCGCAGCCGCTCCTGCTCCGCCCGGAGGGCCTTCTCCTCCGCCTCGGCACGGAGCCGCTCGGCCTCCGCACGCTGCCGCTCGGCCTCCGCACGCTGCCGCTCGGCCTCGGCGCGCTGCCGCTCCTCCTCCGCCTTCCGGGCGGCCTCTTCCTCCGCCCGCCGGCGCTCCTCCTCCGCCTTGCGCGCGGCCTCCGCGGCCGCAGCCGCCCGGGCCTCGGCCTCGGCGCGCTGCCGCTCCTCCTCCGCCTTCCGGGCGGCTTCCTCCTCCGCCCGCCGGCGCTCCTCCTCGGCCTTGCGCGCGGCCTCCGCGGCCGCGGCCTCCTCGGCCGCCTTCCGCTTCGCCTCCTCCTCGGCCTTCCGCCGGGCCTCCGCCTGTGCCTTCAGCTCCGCCTCCGAGAGCGGCAGCATCCGGTCCAGCCGGTGGCGTACGACGGTGGTGACCGACTCCGGGTCCTGGCCGGCGTCCACCACCAGGTAGCGCCCCGGGTCGGCCGCGGCCAGGGTCAGGAATCCGGCGCGCACCCGCTGGTGGAACTCGGCCGGCTCGGACTCCAGCCGGTCGGGCGCCTCCGTGAACCGCTCGCGGGCCGCCTCCGGCGACACGTCCAGCAGCACCGTCAGGTTCGGGACCAGTCCGGTCGTCGCCCACCGCGAGATCCGGGCGATCTCCGTCGGTGAGAGGTCGCGGCCGGCGCCCTGGTAGGCGACGGACGAGTCGATGTAGCGGTCGGAGATGACCACCGCGCCGCGTTCCAGGGCCGGCCGGACCACGGTGTCCACGTGCTCGGCGCGGTCCGCCGCGTACAGCAGTGCCTCCGCCCGGTTGGACAGGCCGGCCGAGGACACGTCCAGCAGGATCGAGCGCAGCCGCTTGCCGATGGGCGTGGCGCCCGGCTCGCGGGTCACCACCACCTCGTGGCCCTTGCTCCGTATCCAGTCGGAGAGCGCCTGCACCTGGGTGGACTTGCCGGCGCCGTCGCCGCCCTCCAGGGCGATGAAGAAGCCGGTGCCGGACGGCGCCTGCTGCGGCTCCCCGCCGCGCAGCGCGTCCCGCAGGTCGCGGCGCAGCGGTACGCCGCTCCGGTCGTCTGCGCGGGCCAGTACGGTCGCCGCCACCGGCAGCAGCAGCGCGCCGATCAGCATCAGCGTGAACGCCGCGCCGCCGTGCACGAAGACCACCCGGTCGCCGCCCAGCCGGTGCGGGCCGATGGCGGCCGCCAGGAGCGGCGCGGCGACCGCGCCGACCGCGATGGCGACGCGTACGACGGCCTGCAGGTGCTCGGTGACCCGGGCCCGGCGGAACTCCTCCGTCTCCTGGTCGATCAGGGTGTGGCCGGTGTTCGCCGCAACACCGGCGGTGATTCCGGCGAGCACGGTCAGGAACACGACGGTCGCGAGGTCCGCGACCAGGCCGGTCAGCAGCAGCGCGAGCCCGGTGACCGCGATGGCCAGGGCGAGCAGGCGGCGCCGGGAGAGCGTGGGCAGCACCTTGCCGGCCTGGGTGGCGCGGATGCCGGCCGCGGTGCCGGCGGTCAGGGCGAACACCAGCAGGGCGAAGCCGGCCGGGCCGCCGCCGAGGTCGAAGGCGTGCAGGACCGATACGGCGACTGCGCCGGACACCGCCGAGGCGACCGCCGCGCAGGCCAGGACGAGCAGCGGGACGGCTCCCGTACGGCCCTTCTCCGGGCGGTCCCCGGTACGGGGCGCGCGCAGGCCCTCCAGGGGCGAGCGGGGGCGGGAGGTCTTGGCACCGGGCAGCACCAGCGGCAGCAGCAGCGAGACGGAGGCGGCGAACAGGCCGGCCGCGACGTACGAGCCGAGGGCCGCGCGGTTCTCCGCGAACCAGTCGATGCCCAGGCCCAGCGCCTCACCGATCAGGGTGGCGGCGAGCAGTACGGCCGCGGCCGCGGGCAGCGCGGCGAAGCCCGTACGGAGCGTCAGCCGGCGCAGCGCGTCGAGGTGGTCGGGGAGGGGGCGTACGGTCGCGCCCTCGGGCGGGGGCTCCGGCAGCAGGGCCGGTGCGGCGCTCTCCTTGGCGATGGTCCACAGGCGTTCCGCGACGCCGGCGACGAACACGGTCGCGAGGAGGGCGGTCAGGGCGTGCGCCGGGATCCAGTCCAGCCAGAGGGGGGCCACGACGAACAGCGCGATGCGGACTCCGTCCGCGCCGATCATGGTCCAGCGGCGGTCGAGCTTGCCGCCGTGCTCCTTGGGGGTGAGGAGCCGGTCGAGCGGGCCCAGCAGGACGGCGCCGGTGAGCAGGGTGGCGAGGATACGGACCCCGAAGACGGTGGTGACGGCGAGCGCGGCGCCGCGGTAGCCGCCGCCGAAGGCGGCATCGGCGACCGCGGCCTGCAGCGCGAGCAGGACCAGGACCAGCAGGGCCAGGGCGTCCCCGATGCCGCTGACCAGTTGGGCGCTCCACAGGCGGCGGAGCCGGGGCGTGCGCAACAGGGCGCGCACCGCCCGCTCGCGGGAGTCCGCGGCCAGGGCTTCGTCGTAGGTGGGGTTCACGGGGTCCTTCCCGGAGGGCACGACCGTCGGCTGCTCGGCTCGCGTCATCCGCCCAGCCTATCCGCTGCGCTCGGCAAGACGTCGGCCGAGCGGGCCCACCCCCGACCGCCGACGCGCGCCCCGGCACCCGCCGGTCCGGCCGCGCGGGGCTTGGCGGCCGTACGCCGCGCCGTGTGCGTGCCGGCCATTGCCTCGGCCGGGCGGGCCGGCGCCGCTCACGCGGCCGTGTGGGCAGGCGTGCCGCAGGGCGATGGGGGTCCCCTGCTCGAGCGGAGCCGAGAGCTTGGGGGTGGGGGTCCCCCCGGACGGAGTCTGGGGGAGGTGGGCACACGGCACACCTGCCCGCGCCGGCCGCGCAGCGTGTGCCTGTCCCCCGACCCCGCCGACGGGGTCGAGCCCCGCCCAGGGCGGAGCTCCACTCCGGGCAGAGCCGGGCTCCGCCCGAGCAGCGTCGGCTTCGGCGCAGCCGAGCGCCGCTTCGGCCGGGCGGGAGCGGGACCGCGGGGCCGGGCCGGGGCTAGGCCTCGGTCGGGGTGGCGGTCGTCTTCTTCGCGGCGGCCGCCTTGGCCGTGGTCTTCTTCGCGGCGGTCGTCTTCGCGGCCGTCGTCTTGGCGGTCGTCTTCTTCGCCGCCGTCTTCTTCGCAGCCGAAGCCGTCGTCTTCTTCGCCGCCGTCTTCTTCGCAGCCGAAGCCGTCGTCTTCTTCGCCGGCGCCTTCTTCGCGACCTTCTTGGCCGGCCCCTTGGCCCGCTTCTCGGCGAGCAGCTCGTAGCCCCGCTCCGGCGTGATCGTCTCGACGTCGTCGTCCCGCCGCAGCGTCGCGTTCGTCTCGCCGTCCGTCACGTACGGGCCGAAGCGGCCGTCCTTCACGACCACCGGGCGCTCGCTCACCGGGTCCGTGCCCAGCTCCTTCAGCGGCGGCTTGGCCGCCGCGCGGCCCCGCTGCTTCGGCTGGGCGTAGATCGCCAGTGCCTCGTCCAGCGTGATGCCGAAGAGCTGGTCCTCGGTCTCCAGGGAGCGGCTGTCCGTGCCCTTCTTCAGGTACGGGCCGTACCGGCCGTTCTGCGCCGTGATCTCCACGCCCTCCGCGTCCGCGCCCACCACCCGCGGCAGGGACATCAGCTTCAGCGCCTCGTCCAGCGTCACCGTGTCCAGGGACATCGACTTGAAGAGGGACGCCGTCCGCGGCTTCACCGCGTTCTTGCCCGTCTTCGGGGTGCCCTCGGGGAGGATCTCCGTCACGTACGGGCCGTAGCGGCCGTCCTTGGCGACGATCTCGTGGCCCGACAGGGGGTCCTTGCCCAGCGGGAACTCGCCGCTCGGCTTCGAGAACAGGTGCTCCGCGTACTCCACGGTCAGCTCGTCCGGCGCGAGGTCCTCGGGCACGTCGGCCCGCTGGTGGCCCTCCGCGTCCTTCTCGCCGCGCTCGATGTACGGGCCGTAGCGGCCCACCCGCAGCACGATGCCCTCGCCGACCGGGAAGGAGGAGATCTCCCGCGCGTCGATCGCGCCGAGGTCGGTGACCAGTTCCTTCAGGCCGCCGAGGTGGTCGCCGTCGCCGTTCCCGGCGGAGGACGCGTCCGCGACGTCGCCCTCGCCGCCGAAGTAGAAGCGCTTCAGCCACGGCACGGACTGGGCCTCGCCCCGCGCGATGCGGTCGAGGTCGTCCTCCATCTTCGCGGTGAAGTCGTAGTCGACGAGTCGGCCGAAGTGCTTCTCCAGCAGGTTGACGACGGCGAAGGACAGGAAGGACGGCACCAGGGCGGTGCCCTTCTTGAACACGTATCCGCGGTCGAGGATGGTGCCGATGATCGAGGCGTACGTCGACGGGCGGCCGATCTCGCGCTCTTCGAGCTCCTTGACCAGGCTGGCCTCGGTGTACCGGGCCGGCGGCTTGGTGGCGTGGCCGTCCGCGGTGATGTCGGAGGCCGAGAGGGCGTCGCCCTCGGCGACCTGCGGCAGCCGGCGCTCGCGGTCGTCGAGCTCGGCGTTCGGGTCGTCGGCGCCCTCGACGTACGCCTTCATGAAGCCGTGGAAGGTGATGGTCTTGCCGGACGCGGTGAACTCGGCGTCCCGGCCGTCCGCGGCGGTGCCGCCGATCCTGACGGTGACGGAGTTGCCGGTCGCGTCCTTCATCTGGGAGGCGACGGTCCGCTTCCAGATCAGCTCGTAGAGCCTGAACTGGTCGCCGGTCAGTCCGGTCTCGGCGGGCGTGCGGAAACGATCACCCGAAGGCCGGATGGCCTCGTGGGCCTCCTGCGCGTTCTTGACCTTCCCGGCGTAGACCCGCGGCTGCGGCGGCAGGTAGTCGGCGCCGTACAGCTGGGTGACCTGGGCGCGGGCGGCCGACACGGCGGTGTCCGAGAGGATCGTGGAGTCCGTACGCATGTAGGTGATGAAGCCGTTCTCGTACAGCTTCTGGGCCACCTGCATGGTCGCCTTCGCGCCGAAGCCCAGCTTGCGCGACGCCTCCTGCTGGAGGGTGGTCGTACGGAACGGGGCGTACGGGGAGCGGCGGTACGGCTTGGACTCGACCGAGCGGACCGCGAAGGAGGTCTCGGCGAGGGCGGCCGCCAGGGCGCGCGCGTTGGCCTCGTCCAGGTGCAGGACGTCGCTCTTGAGCTGCCCGTTGGAGCCGAAGTCGCGGCCCTGGGCGACACGCCGGCCGTCGACCGTGTTCAGGCGGGCGACCAGCGAGGACGGGTCGGTGGCGTCACCGGCGCGGCCGGTGGAGAACGTGCCGGTCAGGTCCCAGTACTCGGCGGAGCGGAAGGCGATCCGCTCGCGCTCGCGCTCGACGACGAGGCGGGTGGCGACGGACTGCACGCGGCCCGCCGACAGCTTCGGCATGACCTTCTTCCAGAGGACCGGCGAGACCTCGTAGCCGTAGAGGCGGTCGAGGATGCGGCGGGTCTCCTGGGCGTCGACCATGCGCTGGTTGAGTTCGCGCGGGTTGGCGACGGCCTCGCGGATCGCGTCCTTGGTGATCTCGTGGAAGACCATGCGGTGGACGGGGACCTTGGGCTTGAGGACTTCCTGCAGGTGCCAGGCGATGGCCTCGCCCTCGCGGTCCTCATCGGTGGCGAGGAAGAGCTCGTCGGACTCGGCCAGCAGGTCCTTGAGCTTCTTGACCTGGGCCCTCTTGTCGGCGTTGACGACGTAGATCGGCTGGAAGTCGTGCTCGACGTCCACGCCGAGGCGGCGCACCTCGCCCGTGTACTTCTCGGGCACCTCCGCCGCGCCGTTCGGGAGGTCGCGGATGTGCCCGACGCTCGCCTCGACGACGTATCCCGGGCCCAGGTAGCCCTTGATCGTCTTCGCCTTGGCAGGGGACTCGACAATGACGAGTCGGCGGCCGCCCTTTGCGGTCTCGCTAGTCGGGGACAACTTGGCTCTTCTCTCCGGTCGGCACTCGGTCGCAGTACGGCGACGCTGCGGAGTGTGACGGTACAACCCGCCCCCGTGTCAAACGGCACATGCCCGCAACGGCCACTCGAACGGTAACCCGACTAGTGCCCTTCGTGCCGCCCGGATGTCACGCAGGACCCCTGTTGATCACCGGCCCGAGTGGCCTGGGGGCCGTCTGGCCCCGCCTCCGGCCGGCCCTCGGTCACGCCCGGTCACAGCCGGGGACCGGCTCCGGATCCTCCGTGTCGCGGCTGCTCAGAGCCGGCTCAGGCACCACACGCCGAGGCCCAGCGAGATCGCGCCGGCCAGCAGGGCCGCCGGAACCGCCACCGCGGGGCGTACGCCTTCGGCCACCGGCGCGCGGTGCAGTGCCCGCGCCCCTGTCCAGGTCAGCAGGGCGGCTCCGAACAGCAGGAACACCGCCGCAGCGAACATCGCCGGACCGTCTTCCATGCCGTCCCCCCATTCCCTCGGAGCCGCTCGCTGCGTTCCCCCGGTTCCCCCCGGATTTCATCGGCCCGACGAGCCTGGCAGGCCAGGGGGTACAGCGGGAGAACCCCGGGTGAACTCAGCGTTCCATGGCCTCGGAGGGTTCCAGAAAGCCCTGCTCGACCAGCAGCCGGATCGCTTCCGGCGTACGGTCGCGCAGGATGACCGGGTCCTCCTGCACCAGCTGGGCGATCGCGTCCAGAATCCGCCCCGCCGTCAGCGATCCGTCGCACACACCTGCGAAGCCCGCCCCGACCGTGTCCACCTTGGTGGCGCGCCGCATACCGCGGTTCTGCCGGAGCACCACGTGCTCCGGGTCCTCCGCGCCCGGTGCGCCGACCTGCTCCTGCATCACCTCGACGGCCAGCTGGAAACGGCCCTCCAGCAGCGCCGCGTCATCGTGGTCGCGCAGGTAGTCCTGACGGGCGAAATGCGCCCGGACGGTCTCCCCCAGCGGCTGCTCCACCGGGTGCGGCCACTCCTCCACCACGATCGAGGGCTCCACGGCGTCGCTGCGGCGCAGCGTGATCCAGCCGAATCCGACGGCCTTGGTCTTGCGGGACTCGAACTCCTCCAGCCAGTGCTCGTACCGCTCCGCGTACTCCTGCGGGTCCATCCGGTGGTCGCCGGCGTCCCTCAGCCACAGTTCCGCGTACTGGGTGACGTCCTGCACCTCGCGCTGCACGATCCAGGCGTCGCAGCCGGGCGGCACCCAGGAACGCAGCCGGTCCCGCCAGTCCTCGCCCTCCACGTGCTGCCAGTTGGCCAGGAACTGCGCGTACCCGCCCGGGTTGAGGTGGTCGCCGGCCTGCCGGACCAGGGTGCGGCACAGGTCGTCGCCGCCCATGCCGCCGTCCCGGTAGGTCAGCCGGGCGCCGGGGGAGATGACGAAGGGCGGGTTGGAAACGATCAGGTCGTACGTCGCCCCGCCGACCGGCTCGAAGAGGGAGCCGGCGAGGAGCTCGGCCTCCGGAGCCCCGGAGAGCGCCAGGGTGAGCCGGGTGAACTCCAGGGCGCGCGGGTTGACGTCGGTCGCGGTGACCCGGGTGGCGTGCCCGGTGGCGTGCAGGGCCTGGATGCCGGAGCCGGTGCCGAGGTCGAGGGCCGAGCCGACGGGGTGGCGGACGGTGATCCCGGCGAGGGTGGTGGACGCGCCGCCGACCCCGAGGACCACCTCCGTGTCCGCCTGCCGGCCCCGGCCGCCGATGCCGCCGGCCCCGCCGACCGCGCAGCCGAGGTCCGAGACGATGAACCAGTCCTCCCCGTCCGGGCCGCCGTACGGGCGGACGTCGACGGTGGCGTGCACGGTGTCCGTGCCGTCGGCGGCTTCCTCCCGGAGCAGCCAGCCGTCGGCCAGCGCCTCCCCGGCCGGCAGCGCCCCGGCGGCGTGCTCGTAGGGCACCGGCTGCTGGAGCAGGAACAGCCGGACCAGGGTCTGCAGCGGGCCGTCACCGCGGGTGGCGCGGAGCGCGGGCACCGTCTCGCTGCGGGCCAGCGCGGCGTAGGCGGGGGCACCGAGCAGGTCGAGCAGGCCGTCGGCGGTGAAGCCGGCGGCGAGCAGGGCCGCGCGGAGGGTTGCGGCGCGGTCGGGCGAGGGAAGGCTGGTGGTACTCACGCGTCCATTGTGTCGGCTGGCGCCGTCGATCCGTACGACCGCGGGCGGCCCTGTGGAAAACCCGGCGGCCGGTCGCGGTAGCCGTACGGGCCCGGCGGCGTGCCGGACCCCGTACGGCCGTGGTCGGACCGCGATCGGCCCACGTTCAGCCCACAATCAGCCCGCGGTCAGCTCTGGGCGGGCGACGGGGCCACCGCCTGACAGCCCTTCTGCTCCGCCATCGGCTGGTCCAGCCCGCCGGCCTTCAGCTTCTCGCGGGCGGCCTTCTCGTCCGCTGAGACCTTCTCCAGACCGGAGGACAGCTCCTGGAGGCCCGCGGCGAACTTCGTCTGGTCCGCGGCGTCGAGCTGGTCCATCTTCGACTTCAGCTCGGCGTAGCCCTTGGCCGTGTCGTCGAAGCCCTTGGCCGCGGCGTCGGCCGCCGCCTTGGCGTCCTTGCCGCCCGGATCACCCGCGTCCCGCAGGGCCAGGCTGATCGAGCCGAACGCCTCCGACATGGTCTGGAACGCGGCGGAGTCGGTCTGCTTGACCTCGTCGGGCTTGCTGCTCTCGGTCGCCACCCGCTTCAGGTCGGCGTTGGCCGCCTCGATCTTCTTGTACTCGGGCTGCCACTTGTCGCAGACCTTCTTGGCCCAGTCGCTGGACTTGTTGTCGCTTTGTTCGCTGCAACCGGACAGCACGAGCATCAGCACCGCACCGCCGGAGACCGCGGCAGCAAGCTTCTTGTTCACCGGTTTGGTCCCTTCCAAGGCTCTCGGCCCGGAACATACACGCCTGCCATCCGGGTGTGCAGAAAAGCGGACGGACGACGCGTCAGTCCGCGCCGCCCGTCCGCCGTTCAGACCTAAGGTTCCCGGGCCGGAGCCCGGGTCGGGTCAGTTCAGGAGACCACCGCCGGGTCCGTCTGCTGGGACACCCGCTCGGCCGCCCCGCTGGTGCTGTCGTCGCCGACGGTGATGCCGCGCTTCTTGGACACGTACACGGCGACGACGATGACGGCGATGGCGAGGACCGCCACGACGGTGCGGACCACCGGGTTCGCGTCGTCCCCGTAGCTGAACTGGACGACGGCCGGGGCGATCAGCAGCGCCACCAGGTTCATCACCTTGAGCAGCGGGTTGATGGCCGGACCGGCGGTGTCCTTGAACGGGTCGCCGACGGTGTCGCCGATGACGGTCGCGGCGTGGGCGTCACTGCCCTTGCCGCCGTGGTGACCGTCCTCGACCAGCTTCTTGGCGTTGTCCCAGGCACCGCCGGAGTTCGCCAGGAACACCGCCATCAGGGTGCCGGTGCCGATCGCGCCGGCCAGGTACGAGCCGAGCGCGCCCACACCGAGGGTGAAGCCGACCGCGATGGGGGCCATCACGGCGAGCAGGCCCGGCGTGGCGAGCTCGCGCAGCGCGTCCTTGGTGCAGATGTCGACGACGCGCCCGTACTCGGGCTTCTCGGAGTAGTCCATGATCCCGGGCCGCTCGCGGAACTGCCGGCGGACCTCGTAGACCACGGCGCCGGCGGACCGGGAGACCGCGTTGATGGCGAGGCCGGAGAAGAGGAACACCACGGCCGCACCGAGGATCAGCCCGACCAGGTTGTTGGGCTGGCCGATGTCCAGGCTGAGGCCGAGCTGGTCGGACTTGGCGCCCACGTCCTTGACCGCGCCCGCGATCGCGTCGCTGTACGAGCCGAACAGCGCGGCGGCGGCGAGCACGGCGGTGGCGATGGCGATGCCCTTGGTGATGGCCTTGGTGGTGTTGCCGACGGCGTCCAGGTCGGTGAGGACCTGCGCGCCGGCGCCCTCGACGTCGCCGGACATCTCGGCGATGCCCTGCGCGTTGTCGGAGACCGGGCCGAAGGTGTCCATGGCGACGATCACGCCGACCGTGGTGAGCAGACCGGTGCCGGCCAGTGCCACGGCGAACAGCGCGAGCATGATCGAGGTGCCGCCGAGCAGGAACGCCCCGTAGACGCCGAGGCCGATCAGCAGCGCGGTGTAGACGGCGGACTCCAGGCCGACGGAGACGCCGGCCAGGACGACGGTCGCGGGGCCGGTCAGCGAGGACTTGCCGATGTCCCGGACGGGACGGCGGTTGGTCTCGGTGAAGTAGCCGGTGAGCTGCTGGATGAGGGCGGCGAGCACGATGCCGATGGCGACGGCCACGAGGGCGAGGACCCGCGGGTCGCCGGAGTGGTTGATGATGGCCGCGTTCTCGACGCCGGCCAGCTCCTTGTAGCTGTCCGGCAGGTAGGCGAAGACGGCGACGGCCACCAGCACCAGGGAGATCACCGCGGAGATGAAGAAGCCGCGGTTGATGGCGCTCATGCCGCTGCGGTCGGTGCGGCGCGGGGAGACGGCGAAGATGCCGATCATCGCGGTGATCACACCGATGGCGGGGACGATGAGGGGGAAGGCCAGGCCGAGGTCGCCGAAGGCGGCCTTGCCGAGGATGAGGGCGGCCACCAGCGTGACGGCGTAGGACTCGAAGAGGTCGGCGGCCATGCCCGCGCAGTCGCCGACGTTGTCGCCCACGTTGTCGGCGATGGTCGCGGCATTGCGCGGATCGTCCTCCGGAATGCCCTGTTCGACCTTGCCGACCAGGTCGGCGCCGACGTCGGCGGCCTTGGTGAAGATGCCCCCGCCGACACGCATGAACATCGCGATCAGCGCGGCGCCCAGGCCGAAGCCCTCCAGCACCTTGGGCGCGTCCGCGGCGTAGACCAGGACCACGCAGGAGGCCCCGAGCAGGCCGAGGCCGACGGTGAACATGCCGACCACGCCACCGGTACGGAAGGCGATCTTCATGGCCTTGTGGGCCACGGCGGTGAGGTCCTTCTCGGGCTCGCCCGGTCCGGGGGTGGCCTCGCGGGCGGCCGCGGCGACGCGGACGTTGGCGCGGACCGCGAGCCGCATGCCGATGTAGCCGGTGACGGCCGAGAAGAGGGCGCCGACCAGGAAGAAGGCGGAACGTCCCGCCCGCTGGGACCAGTTGTCGGCGGGGAGCAGGAAGAGCAGGAAGAACACGACGACGGCGAAGATGCCGAGGGTGCGCAGCTGGCGGCCGAGATAGGCGTTGGCGCCTTCCTGGACCGCCGCTGCGATCTTCTTCATGCTGTCGGTGCCTTCGTCGGCGGCGAGCACCTGGCGGACCAGGAGTTGTGCGACGACGAGTGCGGCCAGAGCGACGGCCGCAATGACGAACACGATCAGCCGATTGTCATCGGTGAGTACCGCGGCCGCCGAAGGGGTGAAGAGCCCCGTCATACGTCCTCCTTGACGTGATGAGCTCAAAGATGTGGACGGATTGTAGGGAGCCTCACCGGATCAAAACAGTGCGCGGGAAACGGAATTGGCCTTCTCTTGCTCCTCAGCAAAAGATCGCGTCACTCCATTACCCTCGAAAGCGGTAATGGGGCAAAGGCATTGACGGCCGGTCATCGATCTACGGAAACGAAAAAGGCCCTGCTCAGCAGGGCCTTCAACATTTATCAATAAGATCGGAAAGCGCGATGGGCCGATCGGGGGAAAGATCGTGCGCTAGGCGAGTTCCGGGGCGCCGGCCACCGGCCAGCTCATCCGGATCACCCCGCCGGATTCGCCGGCGCTGACCTCGACGTCGTCCACCAGCCCCCGGATCACCGCGAGGCCCATCTCGTCCTCGTCCTCCGCGTCCTGGTCCGGACCCGCACCACCGGCGGAGCCCGCGCCCGACGAACCGACCACCTCGTCGACGACCTCGATGGAGAACAGCTTCTCCTCGTCGTTCAGAACGACCCGGACGGGGTTGGTGACACCGCTGCCGAGGTGCAGCCCGACGGCACGCGAGCACGCCTCACCGACGGCGAGACGCACCTCGTCGAGCACGGCCTCCTCCACACCGGCCCGGCGCGCCACGGCTGCCGCCACCAGGCGGGCCGTACGCACGTGCTCGGGCTGGGCGCTGAAGCGGAGTTCAACGGTGGCCATGTACTCCCCCTCGGACTAAGGACGTGCCGTACAGGGGCCCGGGCCGACGGCCCGGCACCCCCGCTGCCTGCGAGACGTCAGTCGGTGGCGGCTACGGCGTCTTCCACCGAGGTGTGGATGGGGAAGACCTTGGTCAGACCGGTGATGCGGAAGATCTTCAGGATGCGCTCCTGGTTGCACACCAGACGCAGCGACCCCTCGTGCGCGCGGACCCGCTTGAGGCCGCCCACGAGCACACCGAGGCCGGTGGAGTCGAGGAAGTCCACTCGCTCCATGTCGACGACCAGGTGGTAGCTGCCGTCGTTCACCAACTCGACCAACTGCTCGCGCAGCTTGGGCGCGGTATACACATCAATCTCGCCACCGACCTCGACGACCGTGCGGTCGCCGACAGTGCGAGTCGACAGGGACAGGTCCACGGATCCTCCAGCACCTTGCTATCGAGCGGCGCCCCCCAGGGGCCTCCCCACCCGAAGGTAGTGGAGGGATTGGCTGCCGCAATGGCATTCAATCACTTACCGGCAGGCGTGCACGACGCCTTCTGACCATTGTCCCCGACACCGGTGACACACTCGGTTGCAATGGCCAGTACTCACCGTCCCAGTCGGCCCACGGCCGCAGCGGACCCCCGAGCCACTCCCGCCGCGGTCCTGGACCGCCTGTCACGGGGGCCTGGCCGGGCTGCGCGCATCACCCATACGGAGCATCTGCCCCCTCGGGCGGGCCGTCATGCCGTCTGGCCCGATCGCGTCCGAACGGATGTCGTGGCGGCCATCCGGGCGGCCGGCATCGAGCATCCCTGGGAGCACCAGGCCGCTGCCGCCGAGCACGCCCTGGACGGCGAATCCGTGGTCGTCGCCACCGGCACCGCCTCCGGCAAGTCCCTCGCCTACCTGGCCCCCGTCCTGACCGCCCTCGCGGACGGCGCACAGGCGCCCAACGGCCGGGGGGCGACCGCCCTGTACCTGGCCCCCACCAAGGCCCTGGCCGCCGACCAGCGCCGCGCCGTACGGGAGCTGGCCGCCCCACTCGGCAACGCGGTCCGGCCCGCCGTCTACGACGGCGACACGCCCGTCGAGGAACGGGAATGGGTCCGCCAGTACGCCAACTACGTACTCACCAATCCCGACATGCTGCACCGCGGGATGCTCCCGGCCCACCCCCGCTGGTCCTCCTTCCTCCGCGCACTGCGGTACGTGGTCATCGACGAGTGCCACACCTACCGGGGCGTCTTCGGCTCGCACGTCGCCCAGGTCCTGCGCCGGCTGCGGCGGATCTGCGCCCGCTACGGCTCCGAGCCGGTCTTCCTGCTCGCCTCGGCCACCGCCAGTGACCCCGCGGCCGCGGCGAGCCGCCTGACCGGCGTGCCGGTCACCGAGGTGGTGGACGACGCCTCCCCGCGCGGCGAGGTGGTCTTCGCCCTGTGGGAGCCGCCGCTCACCGAGCTCGCGGGCGAGCGCGGCGCCCCGGTCCGCCGCACCGCCACGGCCGAGACCGCCGACCTGCTCACCGACCTGGCCGTCCAGCGGGTCCGCACGGTCGCCTTCGTCCGGTCCCGGCGCGGCGCCGAGCTGATCGCTCTCATCGCCCAGGAACGGCTCGCGTCGGTGGACCGCTCGCTGCCCGGCCGGGTGGCCGCCTACCGCGGCGGATACCTGCCCGAGGAACGCCGGGCCCTGGAACGGGCCCTGCACTCGGGCGAGCTGCTCGGCCTGGCCGCCACGACCGCGCTGGAGCTCGGCGTGGACGTGTCCGGCCTGGACGCCGTCCTGATCGCGGGCTACCCCGGCACCCGCGCCTCGCTCTGGCAGCAGGCGGGCCGGGCCGGGCGCTCCGGCCAGGGCGCCCTGGCCGTGCTGATCGCCCGTGACGACCCGCTGGACACCTACCTCGTGCACCACCCCGACGCGCTGTTCCGGCAGCCCGTCGAGGCCACCGTGCTGGACCCGGACAACCCGTACGTCCTCGCCCCCCACCTGTGCGCGGCCGCCGCCGAGCTGCCGCTCACCGAGGCCGACCTGCCCCTGTTCGGCCCCGCCGCCACCGACCTCCTCCCCCAGCTCGAATCCGCGAAGCTGCTGCGCCGCCGCGCCACCGCCTGGCACTGGACCCGCCGGGAGCGGGCCGCAGACCTGGCCGACATCCGGGGCGGCGGCGGCCGCCCGGTCCAGATCGTCGAGGCGGACACCGGCCGGCTGCTGGGCACGGTCGACGAGGCCGCCTCCCACACCGCCGTGCACGACGGCGCGGTCCACCTCCACCAGGGCCGGACGTACCTGGTCCGGCACCTGGACCTGGAGGACTCGGTGGCCCTGGTGGAACCCGCCGACCCGCCCTTCTCCACCACCGCCCGCGACACCACCTCCGTCTCCATCCTCGACACCGAGACCGAGATCCCCTGGGGCGAGGCCCGCCTCTGCTACGGCTCCGTGGAGGTCACCAACCAGGTCGTCTCCTACCTCCGGCGGAAACTGATCACCGGCGAGGTCCTCGGCGAGTCCAAGCTGGACCTGCCGCCCCGCGTCCTGCGCACCCGGGCCGTGTGGTGGACGGTCACCGAGGACCAGCTGGACGCGGCCCGGATCAACCCGGAGATCCTCGGCGGCGCCCTGCACGCCGCCGAGCACGCCTCCATCGGCCTCCTTCCGCTGTTCGCCACCTGCGACCGCTGGGACATCGGCGGGGTCTCCATCCCGCTCCACCCGGACACCCTGCTTCCGACCGTGTTCGTCTACGACGGCCACCCCGGCGGCGCCGGATTCGCCGAGCGCGCCTTCCACACGGCCCGCCAGTGGCTGACCGCGACCCGGGACGCCATCGCCGCCTGCGAGTGCGAGGCCGGGTGCCCGTCCTGCATCCAGTCCCCCAAGTGCGGCAACGGCAACGATCCCCTCCACAAACGCGGCGCCGTACGCCTGCTCAGCCGCCTCCTGGCAGGCGCACCCCCGGAGTAGCCCCGCCCCGCCCGCCGCCCGGCTGCGGCACCGGGGCCGGGGCCGCTGGGACCGCTTGGACCGCTGAGGCCGGCGGGACCGCCGGAGCCGCTGAGGCCGCTGAGGCCGCTGAGGCCGCTGAGGCCGCTGAGGCCGCTGAGGCCGCTGAGGCCGCTGGAACTGTCGGGGCCCGGGAGGCCTCCGGGGCCACTGGGTCCTCTCCCGCCGGACCGGCCCGCGAGCGGATACGGACGGTGAAGGGTCCGGCCGCGGCCGTGGCGGTGACCTCGGCCGTCTCCCCCGCCACGGCACACCCGGCCAGCACCGCCCCCTGGGCCTCCGCCACCCGCCGTGCCGCCCCACAGGCGGCCGGCGGGCCGTGTGCCCAGGCCGCGGCGGCCGCCAGGACGGCCAGGTCCGCGGCGGCCGCCGCCCGGTGCCGGGCCACCACGGCCTGTCCGAGCAGCAGCACGCCCCCGAAGACCGCTCCGAGCACCGTGGTCACCAGCGCCGCCCATACCGTCGCCGACCCCCGGTCCCGGCTCATGGCGGCGGCCCCACGCTGTCCTCGGCGAGTGCCACCGCCGCCGCGCCCAGCCGGACCGGCAGCCCGGCCGGTCCCGGGGCGGGCGCGGTCACCCGCACCCGCCACAGGTCTCCCGTGCGGCTCACCTCCACGTCCGCGCCCTCCGGCGCGGCCGCCTCCGCCGCCGCGACCGCCTCGGCGGCCGGCTCGGACCGTGCCACCGCCCGGGCCCCGGCCCTGGCCGCGTCCACGCACCGGATCTGCGCGGCGGCGGCCATCAGTGCCCACACGAGCAGCGCCGCGAAAAGCACCAGTGCGGGAATCACAAGTGCCGCCTCCGCCGTCACATAACCGCCGTCACGGGCGCCGCCACTGCAGGAACAGCGGCCACCCTTCTTTTGATCAGAACGGCACATCGAGTGCCTTGCCGATCGTCGTCTGAAGTGCCGACGAGACCACGTCGCTCGTGACGACCTTGTACAGAACCGCCGCGAACGCACAGGCGGCAATGGTCCCCATGGCGTATTCCGACGTGGACATTCCGGCGTCGCTGCCACGACCGGCCAGCACGCCGCGCAGCCGCAACCAGATCATCTTCATGACAACCTCCTGTGAATTTCAGTTCTTGATGTGATTTCAGTTTCTTGTTGGGATCTCAGTTGCCGGAGAGGAGACCGGACGCCATTCCGATCACCACGGGAGCCACTCCCACCGCGAGAAAGGCGGGAAGGAAACAGAGCCCCACCGGTGCGGTCACCAGGACCGCCGCCCGCTGGGCCGCCGCCGTCGCCCGCCTGGACCGCTCGTCCCTCAGGACCGCGGCGATCCGGGAGACCGGCTCCGCCGAAGGCGCACCCGTCCGGACAGCCCGCTCCAGGCAGTCGGCGAGGTCCGCGGCGCCCGGTATCTCCGCCAACCTTCCCCACGACAACCCGGGTTCGCCGCCGAGCCTCAGCTCCGCACCCGCCAGCGCCAGCCGCTCGCCCACCGGCCCGCCCAGCGACTCGCCCACCACCTCGGCGGCCTCCACCGGCCCGGCGCCGGCCGCCAGACAGGCAGCCAGCAGGTCCGCGGCGAACGGCAGCTGGCGCTCCGCCTCCCCATGCGGCCACCGGATATCCGGCCGGCCCTCCTGTCTGCGCCGCCACCAGCCCCCCGGGGACGACACCCCTCGCCACACCCGTCGCCGCACCCGGTGCGGTGCCCGGTGCGGTGCCCACGGCGGGCCGGCCGCCGCAGCCCCCTTCCGCCCCGCCCGGACCCGGTCCGCCCCGAGCAGCGCGCCCGCCCTGCGCTGCACGGCCCGGCTGCCCGCGGCCCGCCGCCGTATCCGTCCGGTGACCGCCAGGAGCACCCCCGCCACCACCACCGGCCAGACCGCTGTCCCCAGCCTGTGGATCCCGGCTCCGTCCATCACCCCTCCCCCGCCCGCACGATCCGCCGGCACCACAGCAGTCCCAGCGCCTCCAGCACTCCGCCCACCACCAGGCACCCCGCTCCCAGCGGGCCGTGCAGCAGCACCCGCAGCGGGTCCGCCCCCAGCCCCGTACCGATCAGCAGCCCCACCAGCGGCAGCAGGGCCAGCACCACCGTCGTGGACCGGGCGCCCGCCAGCTGGGCCCGGAGCGACTCCGCCCGGTCCCGCTCCGCCCGCAGCGCGCCCTCCAGCCGCTCCAGCCCGGCGGCCAGCCCGGCACCGCCGTCCACTGAGACCCGCCAGCAGGCCGCCATCCCGGCCAGACCCTCCGCACCCGGCTCCCCGGCCGCCTCCCGCAGCGCCCCGGCCACGTCCCCGCCGAAGGCCGCGGCGGCCAGCACCGCCGACTCCTCCGCCCCCGGCACCGCCGTGCGCCGTAGGGCCGCGCCCAGCGCCTGCCCCGGCTGGGCACCCGCCCGCAACTCCCCCACGACCGACCCGCACAGAGCCACCACCGCGGCAGCCCGCGCCGCCCGCTCCCGGGCCGCCCGCCGCTCACTCAGCCGCCGCCTGAGCACCGGCACCGCCAGCACCCCCACCACCAGCGGAACCGGTGACCGGCCGGCCAGTGCCACCAGCAGCCCCGCCCCGAGGCACACGCCCTCCGGCCACCACCGGCCGGCGCCGACCCGAAGCACGGCCACCAGCCGCTCCTTCGGAGAACCCCGCGCCGGAACCCCCGGACCGCTCCCCGCCAGCAGCAGCCTCGCCCGCGTCACCGACCGGCCGCCGGCCGCCGGCAGCCGGACCGCCGCACCCGCGCACAGCACCGCCACGAACCACGGCACCAGGGCCGGCAGCGGCAGCCCGCTCACCGCACGCCCCCGAGCAGCGGGCGGAGCCGTTCCCAGCCCTGTTCCCGCGCGAAGCCCCGCGCCGCCCAGCGCAGCGCCGGAACCGTGACCACCAGCCCGGCCGGGTCCCGCTCCAGGACGTGCACCTCGGCGATCCTCCGCCGGCCGCCCCGGTCCCGGACCAGATGGATCACCAGGTCGAGGGCCGCGGCCAACTGGCTGTGCAGAGCTGCCCGGTCCAGCCCCGCCGCCGTCCCCAGCGCCTCCAGCCGGGCCGGCACATGGGCCGCGGCATTCGCGTGGACGGTGCCGCAGCCGCCCTCATGGCCGGTGTTGAGCGCGGCCAGCAGGTCCGCGACCTCCGCACCGCGCACCTCGCCCACCACCAGCCGGTCGGGCCGCATCCGCAGGGCCTGCCGGACCAGGTCCGCCAGGGTCACCAGACCCGCCCCCTCCTGATTGGCCGGGCGGCTCTCCAGGCGGACCACATGCGGGTGATCGGGCCTCAGTTCGGCCGAGTCCTCGGCGAGTACGATCCGCTCCCCCGGCCCCACCAGCCCGAGCAGGCAGCTCAGCAGGGTGGTCTTCCCGGTGCCCGTGCCGCCGGAGACGAGGAACGACAGCCGCGCCTCGACGATCGCCCGGAGCAGTCTGCGGCCGCCCGGCGGCAGGGTGCCCGCGGCCGTCAGCTCGTCCAGGGTGAACGCCCTGGGCCGCACCACCCGCAGGGACAGGCAGGCCGAGCCGACCGCCACCGGAGGCAGCACCGCGTGCAGCCGGGTGCCGTCAGGCATCCGCGCGTCCACCCACGGCCGGGCGTCGTCGAGCCTCCGCCCGGCCACCGCGGCCAGCCGCTGCGCCAGCCTGCGCACCGCGTCCGCATCGGCGAACGTCACCCGGGTGAGCTCCAGTCCGCCGCCGCGGTCCACCCACACCCGGTCCGGGGCCGCCACCAGCACGTCCGTGACGGCGGGATCCGCGAGAAGCGGCTCCAGTGGACCCGCTCCCACCAATTCCGACCGCAACTCCGCTGCGGCACCGAGCACTTCGGCGTCGCCCAGCAGCCTGCCCTGGGCCCGCAGGGCCGCCGCGACCCGGGCCGGGGTCGGGTCGGCCCCGCTCTCCGCGAGCCGGGCCCGCACCGCGTCCAGCAGTCCCGCGCTCATGCCGGAACCCCCTGGCCGGGACCGAGCACGCGTCGCCAGAAGCCGTCGCAGAACCGGGCCAGCGGCCCCCATACGAAGGTCCCCGGCGGCTCGCCCCTGGCCAGCCACTCGGACACCCCGAGCTCGACCGGCATCTCACCGGCGAGCGGCAGCCTCAGCAGTCCGGCGACCTCGTCCGGGTCCAACTCCCCCGCCAGCCGCGCCCTGACCACCACCCGGACATCGCGTGCGACCCCCTCCAGGGCGTCCGCAACCCTGCTCGCGGCGGCCACCGAGCGCAGCTCGACCGGGACCACCATCAGCACCAGGTCCATCTGGGCGAGCGCCTCGGCCATCACCTCGTCCACCCGGCGGGGCAGGTCGGCCACCACCACTCCGCCCCGCCGCCGGGCCGCCGCCAGCACCGAGCGCATCGCCGCGGGCGGCACCTGTACGCGTTTGCCCCGGTCCCAGCTGAGCAGCCGCAGCGAGTGCAGTTCGGGGAGGGACTCCTCCAGCGCTCCGGCGGCGACCCGACCGCGTGAGGCGGCGAAGTCGGGCCAGCGCAGCCCCTCCGCCCCTTCACCGCCGAGCAGCACGTCCAGCCCGCCGCCGAACGGGTCCCCGTCGATGAGCATCGTCCGCTCACCGGACCGGGCGGCGGAGACCGCCAGGGCGCACGCGAGCGTGGACGCACCCGCTCCGCCGCTGCCGCCGATCACCCCCACGGTCAGCGCGGGCCGACCCGCGCCCTCGGCCACGTCCGCGATCCGGTCGGCCAGCCATTTCTCCATCTCCGGCAGCCACAGCACCTGTTCGGCGCCGATCTCCACCGCCCGCTGCCACACCACCGGTTCGTCACGGTCGCGGCCCTCGGCCCGGCCGACGAGGAACACCGCGCTCCGCCGCGGAGCTCCGCGCACCCGCCCCGCGACGTCCTCTCCGACCAGCACCAGCGGGGCGTCCGTCCAGCCCGCGCCACCCGGCGGACCGACACCGGCGGACCCGCGGACACCAAATGCCCCACCAACCCCACCAGTCCCAGCGACCGGACCAGTCCCAACAGAATCAACTGCCCCACTTTGCTCTGGCATCGCATGGGACACATGGGGCTCGGCGCCTGCGGCTGCACACAACCGCAACAGGTCATCGAGGAGCACCGGGTCCTCGGTGATGATCAGCGGCTTGCCGGAACCGGACTCAGGCCGTTCCATCAGTTCCCCGGATGTCGTTCCCGCCACGATCTCCGCCCCCTTCTCACGCAAATCCGATGACCGCGCACTTCGCGGTCGGAATCACCGTGCCGGAGCCCGCGAAAAGAAGTGGATCTTGCTCAAGAACTGTGGATACCGAGATCCCTGTGAATAACTCGATCACCCTCCCGGACGAGTTCCGGAGCGCACCGCATCGACTACGCACAGTGACGAATCCGGCGGATCGGAGTCCGCGGTCGCGCAGGCCGAAGGAGGGCGGCAAGGCCCTGGAAGTGATCTCTCGGAGGAGAAGGCCGGGGCGTCAACCGTGCCCGGACATGCGACGACCCCCGCCGGGGGGGAGAGCGGGGGTCGTCCCCACGGCCGACTCGGGGGGGGAGGAGTCGGACCGGGTTAGCACGGTCGCGAACGATCCGTGACTTCCATGGTGTACCCGAGAGCCTTCTCAGGCAAACCCACGCGCCACACCTTACGCCGAATGGTGGGCGCATATGCTCGGCTCGTGGAAAACCAGTCCTTGTCGCACTCCTTGCCTCGCACTGCAGCCTTCTTCGACCTGGACAAGACGGTCATTGCGAAGTCGAGCACACTGACGTTCAGCAAGTCCTTCTACCAGGGCGGGCTGATCAACCGGCGGGCGGTCCTGCGCACCGCGTACACCCAGTTCATCTTCCTGGCCGGCGGCGCCGACCACGATCAGATGGAGCGGATGAGGGAGTACCTCTCCGCCCTCTGCAAGGGCTGGAACGTCCGACAGGTGAAGGAGATCGTCGCCGAAGCCCTGCACGACCTCATCGACCCGATCATCTACGACGAGGCCGCCTCGCTGATCGAGGCCCACCACACGGCGGGCCGCGACGTGGTGATCGTCTCGACCTCCGGAGCCGAGGTGGTCGAGCCGATCGGCGATATGCTCGGCGCCGACCGCGTCGTGGCGACCCGCATGGTCGTCGGCGAGGACGGCTGCTTCACCGGCGAGATCGAGTACTACGCCTACGGCCCCACCAAGGCGGAGGCCGTGCGCGAGCTGGCCGAGTCCGAGGGCTACGACCTCTCGCGCTGCTACGCGTACAGCGACTCCGTCACGGACGTCCCGATGCTGGAGGCGGTCGGCTACCCGCACGCGGTCAACCCGGACCGGGCGCTGCGCAAGGAGGCCGTCGCCCGCGCATGGCCGGTCCTCGTGTTCAGCCGGCCGGTCCGGCTCAAGCAGCGGCTGCCCGCCCTGTCCATGCCGGCTCGCCCGGCCCTGGTCGCCGCTGCCGCGGTCGGCGCGGCGGCAGCCACCGCCGGCCTCGTCTGGTACGCGAGCCGCCGGCGCGCCAACACCCTCGCCTGACACCGCCGGAGTGTCCCGTCGAGCCGGACGGCCCGTACGTCGCCCCTGCTGACCTGGGGCGACGCGGGCTGTCCGATTCGCCCTTGATTGACATCGAAAGTAAAGATGTGCGGCCAGGGGTACCACTTGTTCCGGAAGCGAGGTACAAAGGAGTCACGGCCCGCGAGACCGAAGAACATCCGAGAGGATCATCTTTAGAACGCAGCAAAGGCCCACGGACCGAATGCAGGAACGCTTGGCACCCACGCGACGTCGACCCGTCGATTACGGGCCAGCCGCACCAGGGAACCGGGCAGAGATCCCGACCTGATGGGCACATATCGAGGACGCTTGGTAACTGGGCGCGAATGCCAGCGGCGACACCATGAGCAGTAACGGTGTCGCCGCAACCCGTGTCCGGACGGCCGGACCCTCAGGCCGCGCCGCGCTGCAGCGCCTCGCACACCGCCGTGGACTCCCGGACCCCGAGCTCGACCGCCTTCCCGCAGTGCGCGATCCAGGCCGCAACGCCCTCGGGGGTCCCGGACACGTACCCGTCCAGGGCGGCCAGGTACGCCGCCCGGCCCAGCTCCGCGTGGCCGACCTCGGCCGGGCAGATCGCCTTCGGGTCCAGACCGCTGTTGATCAGCACGATCCGCTCGGCGGTCCGCGCCACCACCCCGTTGTACGAGCCGAACGGCCGCAGGGCCAGCAGTTCGCCGTGCACCACCGCGGCCGTGACCAGCGCCGGGGCGGACCCTCCGGCGATCACCAGCTGCGAGAGGCCCTCCAGCCGACCCGCCACTTCCTGCGCGCCCGGCAGCGGCAGCTCCACCAGGGGCTCATCCACCGGCTCGCCCGGGAGCCTGGGCCGGCCCACCGTGTCACCGGGCACCGCGGAACCCGCCGCGACCAGGTGCAGCCGGGCCAGCACCCTCAGCGGCGACTGCCGCCAGATGCTCAGGAGCTGGCCCGCCTCGGCGGTCAGCCGCAGCGCCGCGCCGACCGTCCTGGCCTCGGCCTCGGAGCCGAAGTCGGTGCGTCGCCGCACCTCCTCCAGCGCCCAGTCCGCGCCCGACAGTGCCGCGCTGCCGCGCGCTCCGCGCAGCGCCGCCTCGGAGGAGACCTCCGTGCTGCGGCGGCGCATCACGCGGTGGCCGTAGACGCGGTCCACGGCCTTGCGTACGGACTCCACGGACTCGGGCACGCCCGGCAGGCCCGCGAGGGCGGCGAGCGGATCGGCTGACGTACTCATAAGTAGGGAGCCTACGCACTGTCCGCCCCTAGCACCGACACCACCTTCGAGTGGTCTTCTTCACTCACTTCGACCACGATGCGCGACGATCGCACTACGCTAGGTGAACATGAAGATCGCTTTCGTGGGAAAGGGCGGCAGCGGCAAGACGACGCTGTCCTCCCTCTTCATCCGCCACCTCGCCGCCAGTGGAGCCCCGGTCGTCGCGGTGGACGCCGACATCAACCAGCACCTCGGGGCCGCCCTCGGACTCACCGAGCAGGAGGCCGCCGCGCTGCCCGCCATGGGGGCGCACCTCCCGCTGATCAAGGAGTACCTGCGCGGCACCAACCCGCGCATCGCGTCCGCCGAGACGATGATCAAGACCACGCCGCCCGGCAGCGGTTCCCGTCTGCTGCGGGTGTGCGAGGACAACCCGGTCTACGAGGCGTGCGCCCGCCCGGTGGTCCTGGACGGGCCGGACGGGGCCGCCCGGACCGACCCGGCCGCCGGCACCTCCGGGAGCGGAGGGTCCCGCGGCTGCAACGCGGTACGGCTCATGGCGACCGGGCCGTTCACCGATTCCGACCTGGGCGTGGCCTGCTACCACTCGAAGGTCGGCGCGGTCGAGCTCTGCCTCAACCACCTGGTCGACGGCCCGGGCGAGTACGTGGTGGTCGACATGACCGCCGGTTCGGACTCGTTCGCCTCCGGCATGTTCACCCGGTTCGACATGACCTTCCTGGTCGCCGAGCCGACCCTCAAGGGGGTCTCCGTCTACCGCCAGTACAAGGAGTACGCAAGGGACTTCGGGGTGGCCCTGAAGGTCATCGGCAACAAGGTGCAGGGTCCGGACGACATCGAGTTCCTGCGCGCGGAGACCGGTGCGGACCTCCTCGCCACCGTCGGCCACTCGGACTGGGTGCGGGCGATGGAGAAGGGCCGTCCGCGGCCGTTCGGGCTGCTGGAGCCGGAGAACCGGGCGGCCCTGCGGCTGCTGCGGGAGGTGGCGGACGCCTCCCACGCCGAGCGCGACTGGGCCCGGTACACCGAGCAGATGGTGCACTTCCACCTGCGGAACGCCGAGAGCTGGGGCAACGCGAAGACCGGGGCCGACCTGGCGGCGCAGATCGACCCCGGGTTCGTCCTGGGCGAGCAGCGGGCCGCTACTCCCCTTCCTGTTCATCAGCCGGCTTGACCCCCGGGGGCGCCGGGGGACCGGCCGGCGCCGGTGACGGCGCCGGACCGGAGGCCAGGAACCTGGCCCAGCCCGCCTTCGGCGCCTCGCCGACGTCGAGCGTCCGCATCCAGTCGATGTGCTTGGGGTCCTGGGCGTCCAGCCAGTCCACGAGTTCGCGGAAGGGCACGCAGCGGACGTCCTTCTGTACGCAGACGAACTTGATGGTCTCCTCGATGGCGCGCATGTACGTGCCGCCGTTCCAGGACTCGAAGTGGTTCCCGATGATCAGCGGTGCCCGGTTGCCGCGGTAGGCGCGGTCGAACGCCTGGATCAGTCCGTCGCGCAGCTGGTTGCCCCAGTAGTCGTGCTGCGCGGGGTCGCCCTGGGATGTGGTGCCGGACTGGTTGACCATGAAGTTGTAGTCCATGCTCAGCGTCTCGATGGCCCGCCCGGGGATGGGGACCAGCTGGAGCGGGACGTCCCACAGCCCGTCCGTCTTCTTGGGCCACTGCTGCTTGCTGATGCCGCTGGAGTCGTAGCGGAAGCCCATGTTCTTGGCGGCCAGCATGAAGTTCTTCTGGCCTTCGAGGCAGGGGGTGCGGGCGCCGATGAGCTCCTTGTCGTAGTCGAAGGGGAGGGCCTTCTCCTGCCGGAGCCCGGAGTTGGTCTTCCAGTTCTTGACGAAGGACTTGGCCTGCTGGATCTCGCTCCGCCACTCCTCGACCGACCAGGTGCCGACCCCGCCGTCGGGTCCGCAGAAGTGGCCGTTGAAGTGGGTGCCGATCTCGTTGCCCTCCTGCCACGCCTCGCGGACCTGGGTGGCGGTGGCACGGATGCCCTCCGGGTCGCCGAAGCCGATGTCGGAGCGGCCGGGGGCGTGCTGGGGACCGGTGTAGAGGGAACGCTTCTCCTCGGGAAGCATGTACACCCCGCTGAGGAAGTACGTCATCCGGGCGTTGTGCTCCTTGCCCACCCGGCGGAAGTGCGAGAAGAGCTTCTGGCTGTCCTCTCCCGCGCCGTCCCAGGAGAACACCACGAACTGCGGCGGCGTCTCACCGGGCTTGAGCTTCTGCGGCTTCCGCACGTTCGGCTGCGGGCCGGTGTACGAGGTCGAGCCGTCGCCGATCAGCCGCAGCACGCTGCCGGGTGCCTCGGGGGCCGCGACTCCCTGCTTGGGGCCGTTCCGGCCGCCCCGGTCCCTGTCGGACCCGTCCGAGCTGCATCCGGCGACGCCCAGGACCAGGGCCGCGGCGACCAGACTGCCGGCGATCTTCTTGTTGGCGGCCGTCATTCGCCCACCTCTCCTCGCTGACGCTGCTTCCGCGCGCAACCTCCCACGCAGACGCCTTTAAGGAATGTGTGACAAGCCGGACAAAATGCTTAATCACCCTTGGGAGGGAACTTCTAGGCCATTTGCCTGGTTTGCCGCGTCGCAGCCTTTACTCTCCATTACCATCCATTTACCTAGTGTTGAGACTCCCGCCGCTTCACCCTCCGTGCCCAGAGGAGACGGGACCTATGACCAACCCCCGCACCGCGGACCTCTCCGCATCCCTGACCGTCTTTCTGATCGCCTTGCCGCTTTCGCTCGGCATCGCCCTGGCCACCGGCGCGCCCCTCCAGGCGGGCCTGGTGGCCGCGGCGGCCGGCGGGATCGTCGCCGGGTGGTTCGGCGGCGCACCGCTCCAGGTGAGCGGCCCCGCCGCCGGACTCACCGTCGTCACAGCCGAGTTGATCCAGCGCTACGGATGGCGCACGACCTGCGCCGTCACCGTGCTCGCCGGCATCTGCCAGCTGGGACTCGCCATGCTGCGCACCGCCCGGTCCGCACTGATGGTCAGCCCGGCCATCGTGCACGGCATGCTCGCGGGCATCGGCGTGACCATCGCGCTCGCCCAGCTGCACATCGTCCTCGGCGGCACCCCGCAGAGCTCGCCCGTGGCCAATGTCCTCGGCCTGCCCGACCAGCTGGCCGATCCGCATCCGGCGGCGCTCGGCATCAGTGCCCTGACCCTGGTCGTCCTGCTCACCTGGCCACGGCTGCCGGGCCGGGCCGGACGGCTGCTGGGCCGGGTGCCGCCGGCCCTCGCCGCGGTGGCGGCGGCCACCACTCTCGCCGCTGTCGCCGGGCTCAGCCTGCCCCGGGTGGACCTGCCCTCGTGGAGCAGCCACGCCCTCCCCGAACTGCCCGAAGGGCCCGTGCTGGGCATCATCGCCGCCGTCCTGACGATCACCCTCGTCGGCAGCGTGGAGTCGCTGCTGTCGTCCGTGGCGACCGACAAGCTGATCGCCACCGAGCGGGGGACGGAGAACCGCCCGCCCCGCGCCGACCTCGACCGGGAACTGCGCGGCCAGGGCGCGGCGAACATCGTGTCCGGCGCGCTCGGCGGGCTGCCCGTCACCGGCGTGGCGGTGCGCAGCGTGGCGAACGTCAAGTCCGGTGCGGTCAGCCGGAGGTCGTCGATGATGCACGGCCTGTGGATCGTGCTGGCGGCCGCGCTGCTGGTGCCGGTGCTGGACCTCATCCCGCTGGCGGCCCTGGCCGCGCTGGTGATGGCGGTCGGCATCCAGATGGTCAACATCACCCACGTGCGGAGCGTCACCCGGCACCGCGAGTTCCCGGTCTACGCGGCCACGCTGGTGGCCGTGGTGCTGGGCGGCGTACTGGAAGGGGTGGCCGTCGGCATCGCGGTGGCGGTGGCCGTCGCCCTGCACCGGCTGGCCCGGACCCGGATCACCGTGGAGGAGGCCGAAGGAGTGCACCGGGTGCGGGCGCGCGGCCAGCTCACCTTCCTGGCGGTGCCCCGGCTGAGCCGGGTGCTGGGCCAGGTCCCCCACCAGACGCACACGGTGATCGAGCTGGACGGTTCCTTCATGGACCACGCGGCGTACGAGACCCTGCAGGACTGGCAGGACTCCCATGTGGCGCACGGCGGTTCGGTGGAGGTGACGGGCCGTTCCCTGGCCACCCGGACCGGTGAGGGGCAGACTCCGGGGCCGCGCGGGGCGCACCAGTGCTGCCGGCCCTGGACGCCCTGGCAGAACCACTGCGACCAGCGCCCGGCCGAACCGGCCGCCGAGCCGCTGCGCGGCGGGGGCCGGCTGGCCAGCGGGATCAGCGCGTTCCAGCGGGACACCGCCCCGCGGGTCCGGGGCGAACTGGCCCGGCTGGCGCGCGAGGGGCAGCGCCCCTCCCAGCTCTTCCTGACCTGCGCCGACTCCCGGCTGGTCACCAGCATGATCACGTCCAGTGGGCCGGGCGACCTGTTCACCGTCCGCAACGTCGGCAACCTGGTACCGCTGCCCGGCGCCGAGTACGAGGACGACTCGGTGGCGGCCGCCATCGAATACGCCGTGGACGTGCTCAAGGTGGACAGCATCACCGTGTGCGGGCACTCCGGCTGCGGGGCGATGCAGGCGCTGCTCAACTCCTCCCCCGGGATGCCGACGACCCCGCTCCGCCGCTGGCTGCGGCACGGGCGGCCGAGCGTGGAGCGGATGGCCAGCCGGCACCACGCGTGGGCCCGGATCTCGGGCCGGCTGCCGGCGGACGCGGTGGAGCAGCTGTGCCTGACCAACGTGGTCCAGCAGCTGGAGCACCTGCGGGCGCACGAGGCGGTGGCGCGACGGCTGGCGGAAGGCACGCTGGAGCTCCACGGGATGTACTTCCACGTGGGCGAGGCCCAGGCCTACCTGCTGTCCGAGGGGCAGGACTTCTACGACTGCCAGGTCTTCGACAGCGTCACGCCCACGGACCTGCGCGAGTCACCCGAGCCGGCCGGAGCGTCCGCCTGAACCGGTACGCTCCCTGATCCGTGCAACCGTGCGGCCCCCCCTGCACCCTGCAGCAGGAGGGGGCCGTCCGCGTCCCCAGGAAGCCCGTCGAGGCGTCCTCGGGTGCGGTAACCAGCATCGATTCGGCCGCCCGGAGTATAGGTCTAAACCAATTTTCCGGTTACCCCTTGTCACCGGGGCCTCCGCCTGATGAGCTATGCCCGGGGACACAACGGACACCCTGGGAAAGGGAGATGTCGTGAGCAACGAAAGCCTGGCCAACCTCTTGAAGGAGGAGCGGCGATTCGCGCCGCCCGCCGCGCTCGCCGCCGCCGCGAACGTCACGGCCGAGGCGTACGAGCAGGCGGACGCCGACAGGCTGGGCTTCTGGGCCGAGCAGGCCCGGCGGCTGACCTGGGCCACCGAGCCGACCGAGACGCTCGACTGGACCAACCCGCCCTTCGCGAAGTGGTTCGCGGACGGCACACTGAACGTCGCGTACAACTGCGTCGACCGGCACGTCGAGGCCGGCCACGGCGACCGGGTCGCCATCCACTTCGAGGGCGAGCCCGGCGACAGCCGCACGATCACCTACGCGCAGCTCAAGGACGAGGTCTCGCGGGCCGCCAACGCCCTCACCGAGCTGGGCGTGCAGGCCGGCGACCGGGTCGCCGTCTACCTGCCGATGATCCCCGAGGCCGTCGTCGCGATGCTGGCCTGCGCCCGTCTCGGGGCCGCCCACTCGGTGGTCTTCGGAGGCTTCTCCGCCGACGCCGTCGCCTCCCGCATCCAGGACGCCGACGCCAAGCTGGTCATCACCGCCGACGGCGGCTACCGGCGCGGCAAGGCGAGCGCCCTCAAGCCGGCCATCGACGAGGCCGTCGCCAAGTGCCCGCAGGTCAAGAACGTGCTGGTGGTGCGGCGCACCGGCCAGGAGACCGAGTTCACCGAGGGCCGGGACGTCTGGTGGCACGAGCTCGTCGGCCGCCAGTCCACCGAACACACCCCGCAGGCCTTCGGGGCCGAGCACCCGCTCTTCATCCTGTACACGTCCGGCACGACGGGGAAGCCGAAGGGCATCCTGCACACCTCGGGCGGCTACCTCACCCAGGCGGCGTACACCCACCACGCGGTCTTCGACCTCAAGCCGGAGACCGACGTCTACTGGTGCACGGCCGACATCGGCTGGGTGACCGGCCACTCGTACATCGTCTACGGCCCGCTCGCCAACGGCGCCACCCAGGTCATGTACGAGGGCACCCCGGACACCCCGCACCAGGGACGGTTCTGGGAGGTCGTGCAGAAGTACGGCGTCACCATCCTCTACACGGCGCCCACGGCCATCCGGACGTTCATGAAGTGGGGCGACGACATCCCCGCCAAGTTCGACCTGTCCTCGCTGCGCGTGCTGGGCTCCGTCGGCGAACCCATCAACCCCGAGGCGTGGGTCTGGTACCGCAAGCACATCGGCGGCGACCGCTGCCCCGTCGTGGACACCTGGTGGCAGACCGAGACCGGCGCCATGATGATCTCCCCGCTGCCCGGCGTGACGGAGACCAAGCCGGGCTCGGCCCAGCGTCCGCTGCCCGGCATCTCCGCCACCGTGGTGGACGACGAGGCCCGCGAGGTGCCCGACGGCGGGGGCGGCTACCTGGTGCTGACCGAGCCGTGGCCGTCGATGCTGCGCACCATCTGGGGCGACGACCAGCGGTACATCGACACCTACTGGTCGCGCTTCGAGGGCCGGTACTTCGCCGGCGACGGCGCCAAGAAGGACGACGACGGCGACATCTGGCTGCTCGGCCGGGTCGACGACGTGATGCTGGTGTCGGGCCACAACATCTCGACCACCGAGGTCGAGTCGGCCCTGGTCTCGCACCCGGCGGTCGCCGAGGCGGCCGTCGTCGGCGCCGCCGACGAGACCACCGGCCAGGCGATCGTCGCGTTCGTGATCCTGCGCGGCAACGCCTCCGAGAACGACTCGCTCGTCGCCGAGCTGCGCGACCACGTGGGCGCCACCCTCGGACCGATCGCCAAGCCCAAGCGCGTCCTCCCGGTCGCCGAGCTGCCCAAGACCCGGTCCGGCAAGATCATGCGCCGTCTGCTGCGCGACGTGGCCGAGAACCGGGAACTGGGCGACGTCACCACGCTGACCGATTCCTCGGTCATGGACCTCATCCAGTCCAAGCTGCCCTCCGCGGCCACCGAGGACTGACCGGCACGGGCCCGCGAAACCACGGGCCCGCACCACGGAAGGGGCATCCGGCGCATCTCGCGCCGGATGCCCCTTCCGCACTTAAGGTGTGACCAACGCACTCAACGCACCCAATGCACCCAATGCAGCAAATGCACCCCACACCCGATTCGCGCTAGATCTCGCAGCACACCCCGCACTACCCCCTGTAAAGTATTGAGTACGTAAATACTTCAATGGTGTGCCGGGAAGTCTGGTCGGCAGCAGGTTTGGCCTGTCCATCGACCGACCGGAGGTGCCCACCGTGGCCGCGCCCAGCCCCACCGACAACAAGAGCCGCAAGCTGCTCGGCAGGCTCTCACTGCCCGAGCGCCGGTTCGTGGCCGACGCCCTGCGCGCCGAAACCGTCGGCGGCGTGATCCTCCTGGTGGCCGCGATCGCCGCCCTGATCTGGGCGAACACCCCCGGCATCAGCGCCGGCTACACCGCCGTCCGCGACTTCCACATGGGCCCCGCCGCTCTCGGCCTGGACCTGTCGGTGCAGCACTGGGCCGCCGACGGCCTGCTCGCCGTCTTCTTCTTCGTGGCCGGCATCGAGCTCAAGCGCGAGCTCGTCGCGGGTGACCTCCGCGACCTTAAGGCAGCCGCGCTCCCGGTCATCGCCGCCCTCTGCGGCATGGCCGCCCCGGCCCTGGTCTACTTCCTGGTCAACCGGGCAGCGGGCGGCTTCATGGACGGCTGGGCGGTCCCGACCGCCACCGACATCGCCTTCGCACTCGCCGTCCTCGCGGTCATCGGCACCTCGCTGCCGTCCGCCCTGCGCGCCTTCCTGCTCACCCTGGCCGTGGTCGACGACCTCTTCGCCATCGTCATCATCGCGGTGTTCTTCACCGACACGATCGATTTCCCGGCCCTCGGCGGCGCCTTCGCCGGCCTCGTCCTGTTCTGGTTCCTGCTCCGCAAGGGCGTCCGCGGCTGGTACGTCTACGTCCCGCTCGCCCTGGTCGTCTGGGGCCTGATGTACAACAGCGGGGTCCACGCCACCATCGCCGGCGTCGCCATGGGCCTGATGCTCCGCTGCACCCGCCAGGAGGATGAGGAGCAGTCTCCCGGCGAGCACATCGAGCACCTGGTCCGGCCCCTCTCCGCCGGTCTCGCCGTACCGCTGTTCGCCCTGTTCTCCGCCGGCGTCTCCCTCTCCGACGAGGCGATCACCCAGGTCTTCACCCGCCCCGAGACCCTCGGCGTGGTCCTCGGCCTGGTCGTCGGCAAGACCCTCGGCATCTTCGGCGGCACCTGGCTGGCCGCCCGCTTCACCAGGGCCTCGCTCAACGAGGACCTCGCCTGGCCGGACGTGTTCGCCGTCGCCTCCCTCGCCGGCATCGGCTTCACCGTCTCCCTGTTGATCGGCGAACTCGCCTTCGCGGGTGACGCCGTGCTCACCGACGAGATCAAGGCCGCCGTCCTGATCGGCTCGCTGATCGCCGCGGTCATCGCCTGCGTCCTGCTCAAGCTCCGCGACCGCAAGTACCGGGCGCTGACCGAGGCGGAGGAGCGCGACGACGACCGCGACGGCATCCCGGACATCTACGAGGAGCACAACCCCGCGTACCACCTGCGGATGGCGAAGATCTACGAAGAGAAGGCCGCCGAGCACCGCCGCAGGGCCGAAGCCGCGGCCGGGTCCGGCACCGACAGCAGTCGTCCGGCATGATCTGGGTGACGACAGGACGCGAAGACATGAGGAGAGTGCGATGAGCGCAACGGACCAAGGGGCGCAGGGAGCCGAACGCACGCTCGGCCAGCTGGTCGCCTCGGCCACGGCCGAGATGTCCGCCCTGGTGCACGACGAGATCGCGCTCGCCAAGGCCGAGCTGCGCGAGGACGCCAAGCGGGTGGGCATCGGTGGCGCGGCCTTCGGCATCGCCGGCACCCTGGCCCTGTTCTCCCTTCCCGTGCTCAGCTTCGCGGCCGCCTACGGCATCCACAACCTGGGACTCGGCCTCGCCTGGTCGTTCCTCATCGTGGGCGTCGCGTTCCTCCTGATCGCCGGCCTGCTCGCGCTGATCGCCGTCGCCAAGTTCAAGAAGGTCAAGCCGCCGGAGAAGACCATCGCCTCGGTCAAGCAGACCGCGGCCGTCATCCAGACGGTCAAGCCGCACCCGCGGCCGGTCAGTGACCAGGCTGTGGGTGTGGCACGCTCGTCGTCATGACAGCGACCGGCCCCGATCCCAGCACCCCGCCCACCGCCGCGTCCGCGGTCCGGATCGGCATCCCCGGAGGCAGGGAGGTGACCCACCGGGACGTGGCCGCCAACGGCGCCAGGTTCCACGTCGCCGAGCTGGGTGACGGGCCGCTGGTCCTGCTGCTGCACGGCTTCCCGCAGTTCTGGTGGACCTGGCGGTACCAGCTGACCGCGCTCGCCGACGCCGGCTACCGCGCGGTGGCCATGGACCTGCGCGGGGTCGGCGGCAGCGACCGCACCCCGCGCGGGTACGACCCGGCGAACCTCGCCCTGGACATCACCGGCGTCGTCCGGTCGCTCGGCGAGCCGGACGCCGCCCTCGTCGGCCACGACCTGGGCGGCTACCTCGCCTGGACGGCGGCCGTGATGCGGCCCAAGCTGGTGCGCCGGCTGGTCGTCTCCTCGATGCCGCACCCGCGCCGCTGGCGCTCGGCGATGCTGTCCGACTTCGGGCAGAGCCGCGCCGGGTCCCACATCTGGGGCTTCCAGCGGCCCTGGATCCCGGAACGGCGCCTCCAGGCGGACGGCGGCGCGCTGGCGGGCGAACTGATCCGCGAGTGGTCCGGGCCGCGGCCGCCCGAGGAGGACGACCTGGAGGTGTACCGCCGGGCCATCTGCATCCCGTCCACGGCGCATTGCTCGATCGAGCCGTACCGGTGGATGGTGCGTTCCCTGGCGCGTCCCGACGGGTTCCAGTTCAACCGGCGGATGAAGCGCCCGGTGCGGGTGCCGACCCTGCACCTGCACGGCTCGCTGGACCCGGTCATGCGGACCCGCAGCGCGGCCGGTTCGGGCGAGTACGTCGAAGCCCCGTACCGCTGGCGGCTGTTCGACGGCCTCGGGCACTTCCCGCACGAGGAGGACCCGACGGCCTTCTCCACCGAGCTCGTCAACTGGCTGAAGGACCCCGAGCCCGACCGCTGACCAGGCGCTGACCGGCCGCTACCCCGCCGGCGGCCCGTCGGTGGCCGGTCGGTTGCCGGTCGGTGGCCGGTCGACGATCGCTCGCACACGCGCCCCACAAGCGTTCACATGCCCGGCGCATAGGCCAATTGGCCGCCCCGAAGGCGGTTACCGACCTTGGCGCACGGGCAGACGTCGAAGTATGGGCTGGACGCACGACTACGGTGACTCCGCACGCGAGACCCGCCCGGCAGCGGCGCCGGGCAGCCACAAGACGGTCGGCCGGAGAGGCCACGACCCCCGTCTTGGGATCCCCCGCATCCTGCGCCGCCGGGCCCGCTGGGTCTCGGCCCGCCTGCGGCACACGCGCACCTAGGGCCCGGGGCGGGCCCGGCGACGCAGCCCCGGAGCGACGCAGCCCCGGATCCTCAGAGGGCGCAGCCCTGGCTGTCGACCCGCTGCCGGGCCGTGGCGCCGAGGTTGATGTCGTCGCGGATCTCGTCCACGGTCAGGGCGTAGCCGGTGTTGCGGTCGTCGAGGGACTTCGCGAAGACCACCCCGTACACCTTGCCGTCGGGCGTGAGCAGCGGCCCTCCGGAATTGCCCTGCCGCACCGTCGCGTAGAGCGAGTACACGTCGCGGCGCACGGTGCCCCGGTGGTAGATGTCCGGGCCGTTGGCGTTGATCCGGCCGCGTACGCGCGCCGCGCGGACGTCGTACGCGCCGTTCTCCGGGAAGCCGGCCACGATGGCATCGCTGCCGCCCGTGGCGTCCTGCTCGGTGAACTCCAGCGGCGGCGCCTTCAGCTTGGGCACGTCCAGCACGGCGATGTCGCGCTCCCAGTCGTAGAGCACCACCTTGCCGTCGTAGAGCCGGCCCTCTCCGCCGACCTGCACGGTCGGTTCGAGCACGCCGCCGACCACGTGCGCGTTGGTCATCACCTTGCCCGGCGCGAAGACGAAGCCGGTGCCTTCGAGGACCTTGCTGCAACTGGGGGCGGTGCCCACCACCTTGACGATGGACTGCTTGGCCTGTTCGGCCACCGCGCTGTTCGCCAGGGCCGGATCGGGCGCCTGCACCTCGGTGATGGGCTCGTTCGAGAACGGGCTGAACACCTGTGGGAAGCCGTTGCGGGCAAGGGTGGAGCTGAAGTTGGAGAACCAGGTGTCGGCCTGGTCGGGAAGCACCCGGGACACCCCGAGCAGCACCTTGGAGGTGCGTACTTCCTTGCCCAGTGTGGGAAGTGACGTACCGGCGAGTGCGGAACCGATCAGCCACGCCACCAGGAGCATGGCCACCACGTTGACCAGCGCGCCGCCGGTCGCGTCGACCACCCGCGCCGGCGACCAGGTGATCTGCCGGCGGAGCCGGTTGCCCAGGTGGGTGGTGAACGCCTGTCCCACCGAGGCACAGATGATGATCACGACCACGGCGGCGATCACCACCGGTGTGGAGACCTGGCTCCCGTTGTCGGTCGCCTTGTCCCAGACCAGAGGGATCAGCGACACGGCGATGAGGCCGCCGCCGAGGAAGCCGATCACCGACAGGATGCCGACGACGAACCCCTGGCGATAGCCCACGATCGCGAACCACACGGCGGCGACCAGCAGCAGGATGTCCAGCACGTTCACGTGGGTCACCGTCTCATGCGCGCCAGTCCAGCGGGACCTCACGTGATCGGTCCCACGGCCTTTCCCAGCCCGCGTAGTGCAGCAGCCGGTCGATCACCCCGGCGGTAAAACCCCAGACCAGAGCGGATTCGACGGCGAAGCCGGGACCCCGGTGGCCGCTCGGATGGACCACTGTGACCCGGTGTGCCGGGTCCGTGAGATCCGCCACGGGCACGGAGAAGACCCGCGCGGTCTCCGCGGGGTCGACCGCGCCGACCGGGCTGGGGGTGTGCCACCAGCCCAGCACGGAGGTCACCACGAACTCGCTGACCGGGATGTAGAGGCTCGGCAGCACCCCGAACAGCTGCACCCCGGCCGGGTCGAGCCCGGTCTCCTCCCGAGCCTCGCGCAGTGCGGCACGGAGCGGGCCCGTGCCGTACGGGTCCCCGTCCTCGGGGTCGAGGGCTCCGCCCGGGAAGGAGGGCTGTCCGGCGTGCGAGCGGAGGCTGCCCGCCCGCTCCATCAGCAGCAGCTCGGGCCGCCCGTCCGCGCCTTCCCCGAACAGGATGAGGACGGCGGACTGGCGGCCCCGGCCGTCGGAGGGCGGCAGGAACCGGCTGAGCTGCTGCGGCCGCACGGTGCGGGCCGCCCTGGCGACGGGCTCCAGCCAGTCCGGCAGCCCGGCCGCGCTGAGCACGATGCCGTCGTCCTCGTACGTCGCTGCGTGCGCGGCCAGGCGCACCTCGTCGGCGGCCACGGTCCGGTCCGTGAGCCCGCTCCGGTCGGCTCCTGTCATACGCACCCCGTTCGTGGTTCTGCGTGCTACCCGTACCCGCAGCAACGCGGGCCGGTGCGTGATTCGTTCCGCCCGGGCCCGGCTCCCGGACGCCCGGGCCTCGTTCCCGGACGCCCGGGCTCCGTTCCGGCAGCCCCGCCCGCTACTGCGACGCGGAGCCGCCCAGGGGCGGGGCCGGCTTGCCCGGATAGTCCGGGGGCGGGCTCAGCCGCTGGCCGGGATAGCCGCCCATCTCGTACTTGAGCAGCTTCTTCGCCTTCTCCGGGTCCGTCTCGCCCTCCCCGTACGCCGGGCAGAGCGGCGCGATCGGGCAGGCTCCGCAGGCCGGCTTGCGGGCGTGGCAGATCCGCCGGCCGTGGAAGATCACCCGGTGCGAGAGCATCGTCCACTCGCTCTTGGGGAAGATCGCGGAGATTTCCGCCTCGACCTTCTCCGGGTCCTCCTGCTCGGTCCACTTCCACCGGCGGACCAGCCGCCCGAAGTGGGTGTCCACGGTGATCCCGGGTTCGCCGAACGCATTGCCGAGGACCACGTGCGCTGTCTTGCGGCCCACGCCCGGCAGCCTGACCAGGTCCTCCAGCCGGCCCGGCACCTCGCCGCCGAAGTCGTCCCGGAGGACGGCGGACAGCCCCATCAGGGACTTCGCCTTCATCCGGAAGAACCCGGTCGGCCGGATGACCTCTTCCAGTTCCTCGGGCACGGCCACCGCCATGTCCTCGGGGGTCGGGTACTTCGCGAAGAGCGCCGGGGTGGTCTGGTTCACCCGGAGATCGGTGGTCTGCGCGGACAGGACCGTGGCGACCAGCAGCTCGAAGGGATTCCGGAAGTCGAGCTCCGGATGGGCGTAGTAGTAGACCTCCCCCAGCTCACGGTTGATGCGCCGGGCGCGCCGGACCATCGCCAGGCGGGATTCCGGTTTGGTCTTTCCCACAGGCTTCTTGGTCGAAGCTTTGCCCTGGGGGCGGATCGGGGCCGCGGTCGCGTCGCGTTCGCCCACAGCTGAATTCCGGGGCGCGGTCACTCCTGCGGACCCCTTGGCCTGTGCTCTCACCGGCTTATTGGACACTCCGCCAGCCTAAGCCCGGGCAGTGACACCCGGCCGGACCTCCGGTAACACCACCCAGCACACCCGTACGTCCGGCATCCTTGTGATTGATCGCACTGTTAGAACCGTCCGGCAAAATGGGGAGCACGGTCCCCTGAGCCGGTCGACATAGGAGAGAGACTCGTGGACGACGTTCTGCGGCGCGCCCCGCTCTTCGCGGCGCTCGATGACGAGCAGGCCGCGGAGCTCCGCGCCTCCATGGGCGAGGTGACCCTCGCACGCGGTGACGCCCTGTTCCACGAGGGCGACCCCGGTGACCGGCTGTACGTCGTCACCGAGGGCAAGGTGAAGCTGCACCGCACCTCCCCCGACGGCCGCGAGAACATGCTGGCGGTGCTCGGCCCCGGCGAGCTCATCGGCGAGCTGTCGCTCTTCGACCCGGGCCCGCGCACGGCGACCGCCACCGCGCTGACCGAGGTCAAGCTGCTCGGCCTGGGCCACGGCGACCTCCAGCCCTGGCTGAACGCCCGCCCCGAGGTGGCCACGGCCCTGCTGCGCGCCGTCGCCCGCCGCCTCCGCAAGACCAACGACCAGATGTCCGACCTGGTCTTCTCCGACGTCCCGGGCCGTGTGGCCCGTGCCCTCCTGGACCTGTCGCGCCGCTTCGGCGTGCAGTCCGAGGAAGGCATCCACGTCGTGCACGACCTCACCCAGGAGGAGCTGGCGCAGCTCGTCGGCGCCTCCCGCGAGACCGTGAACAAGGCGCTGGCCGACTTCGCGGGCCGCGGCTGGCTCCGCCTGGAGGCGCGCGCCGTGATCCTGCTGGACGTGGAGCGGCTGGCGAAGCGGTCGCGCTGACGCGTTGCCGTACGTCGTGTGAGGGGGTCCCGCCCGGGATGGGCGGGACCCCCTCTGCGTCTCGCGCGCGGGTCCGACCCCGTTGTGCGGGGTCGGGGTCAAGGCACACGCTGCGCGACCGGCGCCCGCCGGTGTGCCGTGTGCCCACCCGTGCCGCCCTGCGGCACGCCTGCCCACACGGCGGCGTACACGGCCGCCGGCCCCACACGGCCTCGTGAGCCGCGCGTTACTCCGGGCCGCCCGGGATCAGCCCGTGCTCGCGCAGGTACTCCAGCTGGGCCCGTACGGACCACTCCGCGGCCGGCCACAGGGACCGGTCCACATCCGCGTAGACGTGCGCGACGACCGCCTCGGGGGTGGCGAAACCGTTCTCCACGGCCGTCTCCACCTGGGCCAGCCGGTGCGCCCGGTGCGCGAGGTAGAACTCCACCGCGCCCTGCGCGTCGTCCAGCACCGGGCCGTGGCCGGGCAGCACCGTGTGCACCCCGTCGTCGACCGTGAGGGACCGCAGCCGGCGCAGGGAGTCCAGGTAGTCGCCGAGACGGCCGTCGGGATGTGCGACCACCGTGGTGCCGCGGCCGAGGATGGTGTCGCCGGTGAGCACCGCCCGGTCGGCGGGCAGGTGGAAGCAGAGCGAGTCCGAGGTGTGGCCGGGGGTGGGGACCACCCGCAGTTCCAGCCCGCCCACCCGGACGGTCTGCCCGGCCGCCAGGCCCTCGTCGCCCAGCCGCAGGGCCGGGTCGAGGGCCCGCACCTTGGTCCCGGTGAGCTCGGCGAACCGGCCGGCCCCCTCGGCGTGGTCGGGGTGGCCGTGGGTGAGCAGGGTGAGGGCGATCCGCTTGCCGGCCCGCTCCGCGGTGTCGATGACGGCGCGCAGGTGGGCCTCGTCCAGCGGGCCCGGGTCGATGACCACGGCGAGCTCGGAGCCGGGCTCGGAGACCAGCCAGGTGTTGGTGCCGTCCAGCGTCATCGCGGACGGGTTCGGGGCCAGGACGTTGACCGCGCGGGCGGTGGCCGGCCCGGAGGCGACCACTCCGCGGGGCTGTCCGGGCAGAGCGCCTGCGTTCGTCACGGTGTGCCTCCCGCGGGTCCCACGCGCTTGGTGAACTCCTCGTGGCCGGGCCAGCTGAGCACCACCCCGCCGTCCTCCCCGAGGGTGGCGCGGGCCAGGACCGGCGTGAGGTCCTGGCCCGCGGCCCCGGCGACGGCCGCCGCCGCGGTGCCGTACGGCTCCAGGGAGCGCAGGGTCGCGATGGTGGGCGGCATCATCAGCAGCTCGCCCTTGTCGTAGCCGGCGGCCGCGTCGGCCGGGCGGGTCCACACCGTGCGGTCGGCCTCGGTGGAGGCGTTGCGGGTGCGCTGGCCCTCGGGCAGGGCGGCCACGAAGAACCAGGTGTCGTAGCGGCGCGGCTCGAACTCCGGGGTGATCCAGCGGGCCCAGGCGCCCAGCAGGTCGGAGCGCAGGACGAGGCCGCGGCGTTCGAGGAACTCGGCGAAGGAGAGCTCCCGGGCGACCAGGGCCAGGCGGTCGGCCTCCCAGTCGTCGCCGGTGAGGTCGGGGATGAGGGTGCCGTCGGCCGGACCGGCCAGCAGGACGCCGGCCTCCTCGAAGGTCTCGCGGACCGCCCCGCAGACGATCGCCTGGGCGGTGCGGGGGTCGGTGCCGAGCCGGTCCGCCCATTCCTCCAGGGAGGGGCCGGCCCAGCCGATGCGGTGGTCCTCGTCGCGCGGGTCCACGCCGCCACCCGGATAGGCGTACGCGCCTCCGGCGAAGGCCATGGTGGTGCGCCGGCGCAGCATGTGGACGGCGGGGCCCTCGGCCGTGTCGCGGAGCAGCATCACCGTGGCGGCACGCTTGGGCGGGACCGGGGTGAGGGTGCCGTCGGCCAGGGCCCGGATCCGGTCGGGCCATTCCGGCGGGTACCACTGACCTCCGGCGGGGGTGGCGGCGGGGGCGTGCTCACGCTTCGACATGGCCGGATGCTACGACCATCCGGGCCGATGTTCGAGACCTCACCGCGGCGGGGCCTCACGGCGGCCGGACCTCACGGCAGCCGGACTCACCTCGGCCGGACTCGCCGCGCCCGAAGCCCACCGCAGCCGGACTCGCCGCGCCCGGACCTCACCGGCGCCGGACCTCACCGCGGCGGGGACGGCACCCCGCCCCGCCGCGGGCCCGGTGCGGGGCGGGTCAGTCGGCGATCTCGACCTGGAACTCGACCTCGACCGGCGCGTCCAGCGGGAGGACCGCCACGCCGACGGCGCTGCGGGCGTGCACGCCCTTCTCGCCGAACACCTCGCCCAGCAGCTCGCTGGTGCCGTTCAGCACGCCCGGCTGGCCGGTGAAGTCGGGGGCCGAGGCGACGAAGCCGACGACCTTCACGATCCGCACGACCTTGTCCAGGTCACCGATGACCGACTTGACCGCGGCCAGCGCGTTGAGCGCGCAGACGGCCGCCAGTTCCTTGGCCTGCTCGGCGGAGACCTCGGCGCCGACCTTGCCGGTCAGCGGGAGGGAACCCTTGACCATCGGCAGCTGGCCGGCGGTGTACACGTAGCGGCCCGAGCGCACCGCCGGCTGGTACGCGGCCAGCGGCGGGACGACCTCGGGCAGCTTCAGGCCGAGCTCGGCGAGCCTCGCCTCGACGGCGCTCATGCCTTCTCCCGCTTGAGGTAGGCCACGAGCTGCTCGGGGTTGTTCGGCCCGGGCACGACCTGGACGAGCTCCCAGCCGTCCTCGCCCCAGGTGTCCAGGATCTGCTTGGTGGCGTGCACGAGCAGCGGAACCGTCGCGTATTCGAACTTCTTGGTCATGGGCCCGAGCGTAGTGCCTGTGCGGGAGTGGTTACGCTCGTTGATTGTGAGCAGGCTCCAGGTGGTCAGCGGCAAGGGCGGAACCGGGAAGACCACGGTCGCCGCGGCACTCGCACTGGCCCTCGCGCGCGAGGGCAGGCGGACGCTTCTGGTGGAGGTGGAGGGCAGGCAGGGGATCGCGCAGCTCTTCGGGAGCGAGGCGCTCCCGTACGAGGAGCGGAAGGTCGCGGTGGCCCCGGGCGGCGGGGAGGTCTTCGCGCTCGCCATCGACGCGGAGCGGGCGCTCCTGGACTACCTGCAGATGTTCTACAAGCTGGGGTCCGCCGGGCGGGCGCTGAAGAAGCTGGGCGCGATCGACTTCGCGACCACCATCGCGCCGGGCCTGCGGGACGTGCTCCTGACCGGCAAGGCGTGCGAGGCGGTGCGGCGCAAGGACAAGACGGGCCGCTTCGTCTACGACCACGTGGTGATGGACGCTCCGCCGACCGGGCGGATCACGCGGTTCCTCAACGTCAACGACGAGGTGGCGGGGCTGGCCCGGTTCGGGCCGATCCACAATCAGGCACAGGCGGTGATGGGGGTCCTCAAGTCCCCGGAGACCGCCGTCCACCTGGTGACGCTGCTGGAGGAGATGCCGGTGCAGGAGACCGCGGACGGCATCGAGGAGCTGCGTGCCGCCGGGCTTCCGGTGGGCCGCGTGATCGTCAACATGGTGCGGCCGCACCACGTGGACGAGGAGGCCCTGCGGGCGGCGTCCGGGGAGCGCCGGGCCGCGGTGGCCAAGGCGCTGTCGCGGGCCGGGCTCGGCGGGTCCCGCCGCGGCGGGCCGGCCGAGCTGCTGGTGGGGCCGCTGCTGGAGCAGGCCGCGGAGCACGCCGAGCGGGTGGCGCTGGAGCGCGGGCAGCGCGCCGTACTGGCCGGGTTCGACGTGCCGTCGTACGAACTGCCGCTGCTCGGTACGGGGATGGACCTGGCGGGTCTCTACGAGCTGGCGACCGAGCTGCACAAGCAGGTGGGGGAGGACGAGGACGAGTGAGCGAGGTCGCGACGGCCGGGGTGGGGGCCCCGGTGGCCCTGGCGGTGGACGCGCTGCTGGACGATCCGGAGACCCGGATCGTGGTGTGCTGCGGCGCGGGCGGGGTCGGCAAGACGACCACGGCGGCGGCGCTGGGCCTGCGGGCGGCCGAACGGGGACGCCGGGTGGTCGTGCTGACGATCGATCCGGCACGGCGGCTGGCCCAGTCGATGGGGATCGACTCGCTGGACAACACCCCCCGGCGGGTGGAGGGGGTGCCCGGAGCCGGCGAACTGCACGCCATGATGCTCGACATGAAGCGGACCTTCGACGAGATCGTCGAGGCGCACGCGGACGGCGAGCGGGCCCGGGCGATCCTGGACAACCCCTTCTACAAGTCCCTGTCCGCCGGGTTCGCCGGCACGCAGGAGTACATGGCGATGGAGAAGCTCGGGCAGCTGCGTGCCCGGGACGACTGGGACCTGATCATCGTCGACACCCCGCCGAGCCGCTCCGCGCTGGACTTCCTGGACGCGCCGAAGCGGCTGGGGTCCTTCCTGGACGGGAAGTTCATCCGGGTGCTGATGGCGCCGGCGAAGGTGGGCGGCCGGGCCGGGCTGAAGTTCCTCAACGTCGGCATGTCGCTGATGACCGGGACGCTGAGCAAGCTGATGGGCGCCTCGCTGCTGAAGGACGTACAGACCTTCGTGGCCGCGATGGACACGATGTTCGGCGGGTTCCGCACCCGCGCGGACGCGACGTACCGGCTGCTGCAGGCGCCGGGGACGGCCTTCCTGGTGGTCGCGGCGCCCGAGCCGGACGCGCTCCGGGAGGCCGCGTACTTCGTGGAGCGGCTGGCCGAGGAACGGATGCCGCTGGCCGGGCTGGTGCTGAACCGGGTGCACGGCAGTGGTGCGGCGCAGCTGTCCGCGGAGCGGGCGCTGGCCGCCGCGGAGAATCTTGAAGAAGGCTGCATTGTCGATCAGGAGGCCGGGAAAGCTGGTCTCCGTGACTCCGGCGCGGACACTCCCCCGGCCGCGGACGGGATCACCGTCGACGGAACGACGGCCGACAGGACCACGGCCGACGGGACCACGGCCGATGAGATGACGACCGATGAGATGACGGCTGACGAGATCACGGCCGGACTGCTGCGTCTGCATGCCGAGCGGATGCAGGTGATCGCGCGCGAGCAGCGCACGCGTGACCGCTTCGCCTCACTGCACCCCGAGGTGGCGGTGGCCGAAGTGGCCGCCCTGCCCGGCGATGTGCACGACCTCGCCGGGCTTCGGGCCATCGGTGATCGGCTCGCGGCCGCCGGTTCCCGGCCGGCCGGAGATGTGGTGTAGCGCGGGACGTTGCGACGCGGGCGGGTGGTTACCCGGCCGCGGCGTAGGTCTCGTACGCGACGTCGACGTCCGTGCCGACATCCACGGTGAGGATGCCGGTGCTGCGCTCGTACTCCGTGCGGGCCGTTTCGAGCAGCCGTCGCCACGAGGTGACGGTGGGACGCCTGCGCAGCAGCGCACGACGTTCCCGCTCGGTCATTCCGCCCCACACGCCGAACTCGACACGATTGTCGAGCGCGTCGGCCAGGCACTCCGTACGCACCGGACACCCGGTGCACACCGCCTTGGCCCTGTTCTGTGCCGCTCCTTGAACGAACAGTTCATCCGGATCGGTAGTGCGGCAGGCTGCCTGCGCACTCCAGTCGGTAACCCAGCCCATGCCGGCGCCGTCCTCTCCCGAATCGAGGCTCCCCCACGGCGGCAGCGGCATATTCACCGCTGCCAGTTGAGGACGTTACGGAAGGCAGGCACAGTGCAACACCCCCGACGGGCCCAATCTTGAATGGTCCGAACGGACTATGGGTAAGCGGCAGATCACCCGACGGAGTGATGGAGCGACATGCCCGGCCAATCCGGCAATTCGGGTGTAATCGGTGGAGGTCCAACCGAGGGAAGCGAAAGATTCGGACATGAGTCCACCCCATTCGGGAAGGGTGAAAATCAAGCCGAGGGGTTGATGTCGCCCGACACTGCTGTGACAGTTGAGAGCAGCTTAGGCCAAGGCATTCGTGTGTGTCCGGCGAATGAGAACGTAGGCTGCTTCCATGGCAAAGAAGCGCTCGGGCGGAGGGCTCTCGGGGAGTCAGCAGGCCGCCAAGTTCCTCGGTGTGTCCGTTCTCTCGGGAGTCGTCCTCGCCGGCATCGCAATCCCCGGAGCCGGCGCCCTGGGTCTGGCCGCCAAGGGCACGGTCGAGGGGTTCGACGAGATCCCGGCCAATCTCAAGACACCGCCGTTGAGCCAGCGCACCACCATCCTGGACGCCGAGGGTGGCACGATCGCGACGGTCTACTCGCGCGACCGGACGGTGGTCCCGATCACGGCCATCTCCCCGTACATGCAGAAGGCGATCGTCTCGATCGAGGACTCGCGCTTCTACGAGCACGGCGCGATCGACCTCAAGGGCATCCTGCGCGCGGTCAACCGCAACGCCCAGGAGGGCGGCGCCGCACAGGGCGCGTCCACCCTGACCCAGCAGTACGTGAAGAACGTGTTCGTCGAAGAGGCCGGCGACGACTCCACCAAGGTGCGCGAGGCACAGGAGAAGAGCCTCGGCCGCAAGATCCGCGAGCTGAAGTACTCGATCCAGGTCGAGGAGGAGCTCGGCAAGAAGAAGATCCTGGAGAACTACCTCAACATCACCTACTTCGGCCAGCAGGCCTACGGCATCGAGTCCGCGGCCCACCGCTACTTCAGCAAGTCCGCCAAGGACCTGACCCTGGAGGAGTCGGCACTGCTGGCCGGACTGGTCCAGTCGCCGAGCCGGTACGACCCGGTGAACGACTCCACCGAGGCGATGCAGCGGCGGAACATCGTCCTCCAGCGGATGGCCGACACCAAGGCCGTCTCGCAGGCCGAGGCGGACGCCGCGAAGACCAAGCCGGTCAAGCTGAAGGTGACCCGGCCGAAGAACGGCTGCATCACCGCGTCGAAGGGCGCGGGCTTCTTCTGCGACTACGTGAAGAACACCTTCCTGTCCGACCCGGTGTTCGGGGCGACCCGGGAGGACCGCGCCAAGGTCTGGAACCAGGGCGGCCTGACGATCCGTACGACGCTGGACCCGCAGGCACAGGAGTCGGTCAACGAGTCGATCAAGGACCACGTCGACCAGACCGACAAGGTCGCGACGGCGGTCACCCTGGTCGAGCCGGGCACCGGCAAGGTCATGGCCATGGGCCAGTCCAAGCCGTACGGCTTCGACAAGAACGAAACCACGATCAACTTCTCCGTGGACAAGCGGATGGGCGGCTCGAACTTCGGCTTCCCGACCGGTTCGACCTTCAAGCCGTTCGTGGCGGCGGCCGCGATCGAGCAGGGCATCCCGGCCACCAAGATGTACAACTCGCCGTACGAGATGCCGTACCCGAGCCCGGTCGAGACCTGCGGCGACAAGCCGTGGGTGAACGTCAGGGACCGTGACAAGGTGGCGAACGAGAAGCGGTCCGAGGTCGGCCCGTACTCCCTCCGGGACGCCATGGCGATGTCGGTCAACACCTACTTCGTCGAGATGATCAGCGAGATGGGCCTGTGCCCGCTCGCCGAGATGACCACCAAGCTCCACGTCATCCCGGCCGACGGCACCAAGCTCAAGCAGGTGCCCGCGATCTCGCTGGGCACCGAGGGCATGTCCCCGCTGACCATGGCCAACGCCTACGCGACCTTCGCCAACCGGGGCACGTACTGCTCGCCCGTCGCCATCCAGTCGATCACCGACGCGCACGGCAAGGCGCTCTCGGTGCCCAAGTCGAAGTGCGAGCGGGTGATGTCGGAGAACACCGCCGACACCATCAACACGCTGCTGCTCGGCGTGGTCGACTCGGGTACCGGCCGCCAGTCGGGCCTCAGCGACCGTGAGAGCGCGGGCAAGACCGGTACCACGGACGAGCGCTACAACGCCTGGTTCGTCGGGTACACGCCGAACATGGCCGGGGCGACCTGGGTCGGCTCGGGCGGCTCCAAGCAGGTCTCGATGGAGAACATCACCATCGGCGGCGAGTTCTACCCGGAGGTCTACGGCGGCGGTCTGCCCGGCCCGATCTGGAAGCAGGCGGTGTCCGGCGCGCTGTCCGGGCGTCCGATCGAGAGGTTCACCCAGGTGAGCGTGCCGGAGTCCAACCCTCCGGCTCCGGGCGGCCGCGGCCGGCCGGAGCGCCCCGGCAAGCCCGGCGGCGACAACAAGCCCGGTGACGGGCGGCCCGGCGGGCGGCCCGGCGGTGGCACCAACGGCGCCGGCGGCGTGATCGGCGGCGGCGCCGGCGACCCGGCCGCCGGGGGCACCGGCGGCGGCCCGACGAACCCGTTCCCGGGGATCACCCTGGACCCGGGCATCATCGGCGGAGGCGGCACGAACGGCAACGGCAACGGCGGCCGCCGCTAGCCACCGGCCACCGCGGTACAGAACAGCAGATGGGGAGAGGGGCGGGCGGCCGGGGGGGCGGGGGCGCCCCTCCCCCGCTGTAGTGTTATATTTGCGGGGGAGGCGTGGTGCTGCGTTAGCACCGCCGCGGCCCCCCCGC
>NZ_JBFBGR010000014.1:110663-184088 GCF_040684755.1 Streptomyces sp. NPDC089799
ATCTGGGGGGGTGGGGCACCTCTCGAAACCGTACCGGGGGCCGGCCGCCACCCACGGCCACCGGGTGTACACAACCCCGGGGGGGGTGGGGGGCTCCCGGCCGGTCGGCCGGGAGCCCCTCTCCCCATCTGTTCTGTTCTCTGTCCGGGTCAGGCGAGGAGCTGCTTGACCACGGCCGCGACCCGGCCGCCCTCGGCCAGCCCGGCCACCTTCGGGTTCACGATCTTCATGACGGCACCCATGGCCCGCGGCCCCTCGGCACCCGCCGCCTTCGCCTCCTCGACCGCCTGCGCCACGATCTCGTGCAGCTCGTCGTCGGTCAGCTGCTTCGGCAGGTACTCGTCCAGGACCCCGCCCTCGGCGATCTCCCGCTCGGACTGCTCGGTGCGGCCGCCCTGGGCGAAGGCCTCGGCGGCCTCGCGCCGCTTCTTCGCCTCCTTGGCGATCACCTTGAGCACCTCCTCGTCGGAGAGCTCGCGCGCGGTCTTGCCGGCAACCTCTTCCTTGGTGATCGCGGAGAGGGTGAGCCGGAGCGTGGACGAGCGCAGCTCGTCGCGCGCCTTGATGGCGGTCGTGAGGTCGTCCTGGAGCTTGGCCTTGAGCGTGGTCATGCCCCGAGTCTGCCAGGTGCGCCCGGGGTGTCGCCCACTCGTTTTACGCGTCCCCCTGGTCTGCGACGATGTGTGCATGCGTGCGCGTTACGGAGTTCCCCTGAAGGTGACCGCGGGTCTCGCCGCGGTCGGGGCAGCCGGTGTGGCCTACGCCGCCGGCTTCGAGGCCAGGTCCTTCCGACTGCGCCGGGTGACCGTGCCGGTGCTGCCGCGCGGCATGCGTCCTCTGCGGGTCCTGCAGGTCTCCGACATCCACATGGTCTGCGGGCAGCGCAAGAAGCGCGCCTGGCTGCAGTCGCTCGCGGGCCTGCGTCCGGACCTCGTGGTCAACACCGGCGACAACCTCTCGGACACCGAGGGGATCCCCGAGCTGCTCGACGCGCTCGGTCCGCTGATGGACTTCCCGGGCGTCTACGTCTTCGGCTCGAACGACTACTACGGCCCGCGGCTGCGGAACCCCGCCCGGTACCTCCTGGAGAAGGTGCAGGGCCGGCACGGGCTGAACGGCAACAAGCCGGTGGTCGGAGCCGTCCACAACCCGTGGGAGGACATGCGGGACGCCTTCGACGCGGCCGGCTGGCTGAACCTCACCAACACCCGGGGCCGGCTCAAGCTGCACGACCTCGAACTGGCCTTCACCGGCCTGGACGACCCGCACATCAAGCGGGACCGCTACGAGCAGGTGGCGGGCGGGCCGGAGCCGGACGCCGACTTCTCCATGGGCATCGTGCACGCGCCGTACCTGCGCTCGCTGGAGGCGTTCACCGCGGACGGCTACCCGCTGATCCTGGCCGGGCACACGCACGGCGGACAGCTGTGCGTCCCCTTCTACGGGGCCCTGGTCACCAACTGCGACCTGGACACCGACCGGGTGAAGGGCCTGTCCGCGCACGAGGCTAACGGCAACCGCGCCTACCTCCACGTCTCCGCCGGCTGCGGCACCAACCGCTTCACCCCGGTCCGCTTCGCCTGCCCGCCGGAGGCGACCCTCCTCACGCTCACCCCCCGCGCGTAGGCCCCGCCACCACGCCGGACGGATCCATCCGGGGCCGCCGCCCACCCGGCGGCCGCCCCGCGCCACCCCTTCGTGAAAACCGGATTTCGTCTCCGGGCGAGGGTCCGCTAGAGTAATCGATGTCGCCAGGGCAGCAAGTCCGCCGGGGCGGCGATCGGGGTGTAGCGCAGCTTGGCAGCGCGCTTCGTTCGGGACGAAGAGGTCGTGGGTTCAAATCCCGCCACCCCGACAGAGTAAGACCAGATCAGGGGCCTGATCCGAGAAATCGGATCAGGCCCCTGATTGGCGTTTTGGGCAGTACTGCGCAAGGTCCGGCGGCCGTTCGGGGCGCAGGGGGAGGCCGGTCTGGGCTCGCGGGGGTGGGTGGGGGCTGGGAGCGTGGGTGGGGGCGGGGTGTGATGCCGGGACGGGCGGAGCGCGCGTCCGGACGGGAGGCAGGCGATGTCCGGGAACCGACTGCGTGACCGAGTCGTGCTCGTGGCCGCCGTCGTGGTGCCCTTCCTGGTGGCCCTTCTGCTGGTGCCGTTCCGGGATGAGCTGTCGGCGACGAACGAGGCCCTGATCCTGGTCATCGCGGTGGTCGCGGTCGCGGCGCTCGGTACCCGGGCGGCCGGGGGGCTCGCCGCGCTGTCCGCGGCCGCCTGGTTCGACTTCTTCCTGACCCATCCGTACGAACAGTTCACCGTCGAGAACGGCGGCGAGCTGCAGACCGCCGTCCTGCTGCTGGTGACGGGCCTGATCGTCGGGCAGCTCGCGGTACGGGCGCGGACCCTGCAGGGCGAGGTGACCGCCGACCAGGCCGACCTGGCCCGGCTGGAGGGGACCGTACGGCTCTCCGAGGAGGGCACCGGGCCGGAGGAGCTGGTCGAGCACGTGCGCGGAGAGCTGGTGCAGCTGCTGGGGCTGCGGGGCTGCCGGTTCGAGCCCGTGCCGCATGCCGGGCACGGGCAGCCGGCGGTGCACCCGGCCGGGCGGCTGCCGCGGCTGGAGCACGGCGGGACCATCTGGCAGGGGCTCGGGACCGATGACGCCGAGTGCACCTACTGGCCCGACCGGTGGCCCGATGACGAGGTCGAGCTGCCCGTCACCGGCGGCGGCCACCCGTACGGCCGCTTCGTCCTCGAACCGGTCCCGGGCGCGCTGCCGCCGTTGCAGGCCAGGAGGGTGGCGGTCGCGCTGGTGGCACAGGTCGGGGCCGCGCTGCACGCCGTCCACGGGGTGGGAGCGGCGGAGGGCTGAGCTCTCCCCCTCCTGTTCCCCGTCCCTTCTTTGTTGCCTCGCCCTCGCTGCCCGGGCCCCGTTTACGCGTCCAGTGGATTGGACGCGATCCGGGCGGCCACGCCGCCGGTGACCAGTGCGGCCGCGGCGCAGGACGGCTTGCGGGCCGCCTGGTCGGTGACCAGGGAGAGGAAGCGGTCGCCGAAGCCGGCCCGCGGGTAGGCCTTCAGCAGCACCTCCCGGAAGCCCGGGTCGAACGCCTCGACCCGCAGCCCCGACACGTCGGCGCTGGTGCCGACCTGGAGCAGGTGGCTCTCGACGTCCTCGGCCGCCGTCACGTCGTCCCGCATGTGCAGGACGATCACCTCGGCGGCCCGCCGCCGTCGGGCGGGCGGCCATCCGAGACCGGCCGTCAGCACGTTGGCCAGGTGGCCGCCGGCCTCCTCGAAGGGGAGGGTGTGGGAGTCGAAGGGGGCGGTCAGGCCCAGGTCGTGCAGCAGGGCGGAGACGTAGAGGAGTTCCGCGTCGAAGGCCAGGCCGTGGTCGGCGGCGTACCGGGCGGCGAAGGCGTACGAGCGCACGGAGTGGTTCAGCAGGGCCTCGTCGGCGTACTCCGCGGCGATCTCGTGGGCGGCCTCCGCCGCGCGGCCCGCTACGTGCCACATGTCTGCTCCCCCTGTCGGTCCGGCCCCGAAGGATGATCACTTTACGGGCCGGGGTGCGGTGCCGTCCCGTGCCGTGACGCGCGCGTGAAGTCGACGTCGGCCGGTTCCTGGCCGGGCCAGGTCAGCCGGGTCGGCGTGGCGGGGGTCTGTGCGACCACCCGGCCCCGGGAGACCACGTAGCGGGGCCGGACCTGGCGGCGGACCGCCTCCGCGGGGGACGGGGCGGGCAGCAGCACGAAGTCGGCGGGGTTGCCGGGCCGGACGCCGTACTCCTCGGAGATGCCGAGCACCGCCGCGGCCCGGTCGGTGACCATCGCGAACGCCGTCGGGATCTCGTCGGCTCCGGTCAGCTGGGCGGCGTACAGCCCGACCAGGGCGGTCTGCAGCGGATTGCCGGTGCCCAGGGCGTTCCACGGGTCCATGACGTCGTCGTGTCCGAAGGCCACGTTCACCCCGGCCGCCAGCATCTCCTTCACCTGGGTCATGCCCCGGCGCTTGGGGTAGTCGTCGAAGCGCCCCTGCAGGTTGAGGTTGGCGAACGGGTTGGCCACCAGGTTGATGCCCGAGCGCGCCAGCAGCCGCTGGAGCTTGTAGCTGTACGCGCCGTTGTACGAGCCCATCGCCGTCGTGTGGGAGGCCGTGGCGCGGTCCCGGAGGCCGGAGCGCAGGGCCAGCGCGGCCAGTACCTCGACGAAACGGGACTGCTCGTCGTCGATCTCGTCGCAGTGCGCGTCGACCCGCAGTCCGTGTTCCGCGGCCAGTTCGAAGGCCAGGTGAAGCGAGGCCACCCCGTCCTCCCGGGTGTCCTCGAAGTGCGGGATCGCGCCGACCACGTCCGCGCCGCGGGCGACGGCCTCGCGCAGCAGCCGTTCGCCGCCCGGGTAGGAGATCACCCCCTCCTGCGGGAAGGCGACGATCTGCAGGGTCATCACGTCCCGGACGCGGTCCCGGACCTCGGTGAGCGCGTCCAGGGCCACGAGCCCCTCGTCGGTCACGTCGCAGTGCGTCCGGACGTGCAGCACGCCCTGCGCCGCCTGCCAGCGCAGCACCTCGGTGGCCCGGTCGGCCACGTCCCGGCGGGTCAGCGTGCGTTTGCGCTCGCTCCAGCAGGCGATGCCCTCCCAGAGGGTGCCCGAGGCGTTCCAGCGCGGCTCCCCGGCGGTCAGGGCGGTGTCCAGGTGGATGTGCGGCTCCACGAAGGGCGGGCTGAGCAGCGCGCCGTGCGCCTCGATCAGCGTGCCGGTGGCGGGCGGCTCCTTCTGATCGTCGTACGGGACCACGCGCGCGACGTGCCCGCCCTCCGCCACCTCCACGTCGACCAGGCCGGGCCCGACCCGGCCGTCCCCCTCGTACAGCCGCGCACCGCGGACGATCATCAGCACGCGCTCACCGCCGGGTCACTCACCCTCGGTCCGCTCACCCTCGGTCCGCTCACCTTCGGTCCGCTGCCGCTCGGTCCGCTCACGCTCGCTCCGCCTCCGTCCCCGGACAGACCCGGCCTGCGGCTTCCCGCTCGAAGCCGCAGGCCGGGCCACCTGTGCCGAAACTCAGCCGCGCTTGGCCTGAGCCTTCTGGTGCATGCCCCTCGTCTTCGCCGAGAGCGACTGCGCTACATCTTTGACCGCGGCCTTGGCACGTGCCTCGGCCGCCGTGTTCCTCGCCATTGCCTGCTCTGAATCATGGTGGCCGGTGGTGTTGCCGGTACGAGCCTTCTTGGCCATGATCGTTCCTCCTCGGAGGGCGCACCGCACCCGGCTCGGGGCCGGGGGGCGTACGGAGTCCACTCTCCCCCCGTTCGGCCGCGTCGGCATCCCGACAGAATGGAGGGCATGACCACCAACGACATGCCCGACTGGGAGAAGCGCTTCCGCGCTCCGCGCGTGGGCCTGCCCGAGTGGGCGGAGGACGCCCCGGACCGGTCGCTGTTCGTCTCGAACGCCACCGGCACCTACGAGCTCTACGCCTGGGACCGGGCCACCGGCACCCGTCGCCAGGCCACCGACCGGCCCAACGGCACCACCGACGGCACCCTCTCCCCCGACGGCGAGTGGATCTGGTGGTTCTCCGACACCGACGGCGACGAGTTCGGGACCTGGGTCCGGCAGCCCTTCGCCGGCGGACCGGACGAACCCGCCACGCCCGGCCTGGCGCCCTCCTACCCGGCCGGCCTGGCCATCGGCCGCGACGGGACCGCCGTCGTCGGCCGCTCCACCGACGAGGACGGCACCACCGTCCACATCGCCCGCACCGACGGCACGGCCCCGGTGGAGATCTACCGGCACCGCGAGTCGGCGGGCGTCGGCGACCTCTCCCACGACGGCACCCTGATCGCCCTCGAGCACACCGAGCACGGCGACGCCATGCACGCCTCCCTCCGCGTGGTCACCCTCGACGGCACCACCGTCGCGGAGCTCGACGACACCAAGGGCGGCGCCGAGGAGCTCGGCCTCGAAGTCCTCGGCTTCGCCCCGGTCGCCGGGGACACCCGGCTGCTCGTCGGCCACCAGCGGCGCGGCCGCTGGGAGCCGATGATCTGGGACGTGGCCACCGGCACCGAGACGGAGCTGGCGCTGGACCTGCCCGGCGACGTCGGGGCGCAGTGGTACCCGGACGGCAGCGCCCTGCTGGTCGAGCACGGGTACGAGGCGCGCAGCGAGCTGTGGCGGTTCGACCCGGTCACCCGCGAGCTGGTCCGCGTCGACACCCCGCCCGGCACCGTGTCGGCCGCGGGCGCCCGCCCCGACGGCACGGTCGAGTACCTGTGGTCCTCGGCCGCCGAGCCGTCCTCCGTACGGTCCACCGCGGGCGGCACCGTGCTGGACGCGCCGGGCATGACGGCGCCCGGCTCGGTGCCCGTCGAGGACGTGTGGGTGGAGGGGCCGGGCGGGCGGATCCATGCGCTCGCGCAGCGGCCGGTGGGGCACGGGGACGGCCCGTTCCCGACGGTCTTCGAGATCCACGGGGGGCCGGCCTGGCACGACAGCGACGCCTTCGGCGCCGCCCCGGCGGCCTGGCTCGACCACGGTTTCGCGGTGGTCCGGGTCAACTACCGGGGGTCCACGGGCTACGGCCGCGAATGGACCGACGCGCTCAAGCACCGGGTGGGCCTGATCGAGCTGGAGGACATCTCGGCGGTGCGCGCGTGGGCGGTGGCCTCCGGCCTCGCCGACCCGGCCCGGCTGGTGCTGTCGGGCGGCTCCTGGGGCGGCTACCTGACCCTGCTGGGGCTCGGCACGCAGCCCGGGGACTGGGCGGTCGGGCTGGCCGCCGTACCGGTGGCCGACTACGTGACGGCGTACCACGACGAGATGGAGGCGCTGAAGGCGCTCGACCGGACGCTGTTCGGCGGCACTCCGGAGGAGGTGCCGGACCGCTTCGCGGCCTCGTCGCCGCTGACGTACGTGGACGCGGTCCGCGTTCCCGTGCACATCGCGGCCGGGGTCAACGACCCGCGCTGCCCGATCCGGCAGATCGACAACTACGTCGACCGGCTGGCGGCGCGCGGGGCGGTGCACGAGGTGTACCGCTACGACGCGGGGCACGGCTCGCTGGTCGTGGAGGAGCGCATCAAGCAGGTCCGGATGGAGATCGACTTCGCCCTCCGGCACGTGGCGCCTTAGGGCGCGGGGGCACGGGCCCGGTTCCCGGGGCGGCGTGCGGGTCCGCCCCGGGGGTCGGGTGCCGGGGGTGGGCCCGTACGGTGGTGGGGTGCACCGGTTTCTGCTGACCCCGCGCTGGTGGGGGATCAACGTCTTCGCCGTCCTGGCGGTCCCCTTCTGCCTCTTCATGGGGACGTGGCAGCTCGGCCGGTTCGAGGACCGCGTCGACACGCACCGGGAGGCCACCTCCGAGCGGCCCGGCGCGGAGGCGGCGGCGCCGCTGGACTCGCTGCTCCCGGTGGACAAGAAGACCTCCGGACGGCTCGCGACCGTCTCCGGCGAGTACGCCGACCAGTTCCTGGTGCCCGAGCGCAGGCTGGACGGGAAGTCCGGTTTCTACGTGCTGACCCTGCTGCGGACCGACGGCGGCCGGACGCTGCCCGTGGTGCGCGGCTGGCTCCCGGGTGCGGCGGACGCCGGGCGGGCCCCCGCGCCGCCGGCCGGCCGGGTCGAGGTCACCGGCGCACTGCAGGCCCCGGAGAACGCTGGCACCGAGGGCGTGCACGCGTCCGGCGGTCTGCCCGCGGGGCAGCTCGGGGTGATCGGGGCGGCCTCCCTGGTGAACCTGGTGCCGTACGAGCTGTACGACGCCTGGGTGACGGTGCAGGCCGGCGCGGACGGCATGACGCCGGTCCCGGCCGTGGCCCCGTCCGACACCGGGCTGGACCTCAAGGCGTTCCAGAACCTCGGCTACACCGGCGAGTGGTTCGTCTTCTCCGCCTTCGTGCTGTTCATGTGGGTCCGGCTCTACCGCCGCGAGGTGGAGGCCATCCGCGACGCGGAGGCCGGCCTGGCCGTGCCCGCACCGGCCGCCCAGCCCGTACCGGCCGCCGAGACCCCCGAAGCCGAGACCCCCGAAGCCGGGACCTCGGAGGCCGAAACCTCGGAGGCCGGGACCTCGGCAGCCGGGACCCCCGAAGCCGCGGCCCCGGCCGGGGCCGCGGTCACGCGACCGGAATGACGCCCGTCCGGTAGACCGTCCCGGTGCCGCAGGCCGACGGGATCGTCGTCCGGGTCTCGGGCGCCCCCGGCTGTGCCGTGTGGGAGACCGCGAGGCCCCCACCGGTCTGTCCGTCCTGCGTGTCCGTGCCGGTGGCGCCTTCCGCGCCGGCGTCCGATCCCGTGCCCTCCGACCGGGACGAGTCGGGCGTCCCGCCGGGGCAGGGGTCCTCGTTGGGCACCCAGGCGAACTGCACCTCGTACGCCGTGTTCGGCGGGAGCATCAGCGACTCGGCCGACGAGGACGGCGGGGTCAGTCCGGACGCGGGGTCGTTGTCGGTGTGCCGCACCACGGGGACCGATCCCGGGCTTCCGGAGCCGGCCGTCACCGCGGTCACCACGCCCGACCCGGTCACCACGCAGCCCTGCGAGGACACGTTGGTGACGCGGAAGGAGCCGTACACCTTGCCGTCCGCGTCGGGCGTCTGGGTGTCCGCGACCGCTCCCAGCTGGTTCGCCCGGCAGGTCGGGGCCGGCGGAGCCGAGGCCGGCGGCACCGGGCGGGGCTTGGCCTTCCCGGAGGGCTTGCCCGCGGAGGGGTCGCCGCCGCCGGGCGCGGTGCCCGAGGTTCCGCTCTCCTGCGGGTGCGGGGCCTGACTGTCCTTGGGGTCGGGCTTGCCCGGCTCGGGGCTGCCCTTGCCCTTGCCCGGCGACTTCGAGGACTTGCCCTTGCCGCCGCCCGGCTTGGCGAGGTTCGGGTCGCCGTCGTCGTTCTCGCCGTCCGTGCCCTGCCCGTGGCCCGCGACGGTCTTGGTGCCCCGGCCGGCGTCCTGGCCGGACGTCAGCTGCAGCACGGTGGGGATGCCGGCGCCGGCCAGCACCACCGCGACCGCCGCCCCGATCAGCGCCCGGCGCTTGCGGGCCCGTCGGCGCGGGACGGCGTGGCGCAACCGGTCCAGCGCGTCCTCGGACGGCTCCAGACTGCTGACGGCCCCGTGGAAGAGGTCGCGCAGTTCGGCTTCCGCCGAGGTGCCGCGGTTGTTGGGTTCCGTCACGACTGGGCCTCCATCGCCACCCGCAGCGCGGCAATGCCCCGCGATCCGTACGCCTTCACCGAGCCCAGGGACAGGCCGAGCGTCTCGGCCACCTGGGCCTCCGTCATGTCCGCGAAGTACCGCAGCACCAGGACCTCGCGCTGCCGTCGCTGGATTCCGCGCATCGCCCTGATCAGGTCCTCGCGCTCCAGCTGGTCGTACGCCCCCTCCTCCGCGCTCGCCATGTTCGGCATCGGCTTGGAGAGCAGCTTGAGCCCGAGAATGCGTCGGCGCAGCGTGGAGCGCGAGAGGTTGACCACGGTCTGGCGGAGGTACGCCAGGGTCTTCTCCCGGTCGCGCACCCTGCTGCGGGCCGAGTGCACGCGGATGAACGCCTCCTGCACCACGTCCTCGCAGGACGCGGTGTCGTCGAGGAGGAGCGCGGCCAGGCCGAGCAGCGAGCGGTAGTGCGTCCGGTAGGTCTCCGTGAGGTGGTCGACCGTGGTGCCCGCGACGACGCCCGCGTCTGCGGGCGGGGCCGCCGCCTGGTCGGTGCTCCCGGAGCCGGGTGCGCCCGGGGCGCCCTCCCCGCTGTCCCTGGGGGACGGCACGCGGCCGTCGCGGGTGGTCGATGAGCCGGCCGTCTTATCGGGCACGATCACAGGGAACCCACCGGTTCCGGGGATGCGTGGGCGCCGGGGCGCCGGAACGATTCCGGTGCGCACCGGGACAACGGCGAAGTCGAGTAGTGCCTCTGCCACGCCAGTTGGACACGCGTCCCCCCGTCAGGGTTGTACGCGCGAGGCATACTCAACAGCAATTCCCCCATTGCCCTCATGCGTACCCGCTCTTCCCGATTGCCCCGTTTCTCCAGGCGGCAGTCGGCCATCACCTTGATCAAGGGATCGAGGATGATCCTACAAAGCGACTTACGCGAATTCACCCACGATCAGCTCCGCGATCTGAGCGGCATTCAGAGCAGCACCTTTGCGCAGATTGTCCGCGCAGACGAAGAACTCCAGCACGCAGGGATCGTCGAGCGCGGTCCGCACCCTCCCCACCCAGGCCGGATCGGTCCCCGCTGCGTCCACGGGGGTGGGGAACTCGCCCGCCGCGGGATCGTCGACGAGGACCACGCCCGGGGCGGTCTCCAGGACCTCGCGGGCGGCGGCCGCGGTCACCCGCTCCCCGAAGCGCGCCCGGACGGTCAGCGAATGCCCCGTCACCACGGGCACCTGGACACAGGTGACGGAGACCGGGAGCGAGGGCAGTCCCAGGATGCGGCGGGTCTCCGCGCGTACCGCGAGCTCGTGCGAGGACCAGCCGTCCTCCCGCAGCTCGCCCGACCACGGGACCACATTGAGGGCCAGCGGAGCCGCGAACGGCCCGGTGTCCTCCCCCACGGCCCGGCGTACGTCCCCGGTCGCCTCGCCGAGCCCCGTCCCCGCGACCAGCGACAGCTGGCGGCGCAGCGCCTCGGCGCCGACCCGCCCGGCGCCGCCCGCCGCCTGGTACGAGGAGACGGTCAGCCCGGTGAGGGAGTACGCGGTGTGCAGCGCGCCCACCGCGGCGATCATCGCGGCGGTGACGCAGTCGGGGCCCGCGACGATGCCGCGCGGTCGGGTCCGCACCGCGTGCGGGTTGACCTCCGGCACCACCAGGGGCACCTCGGGGTCCAGCCGGAACGCGGCGGAGGTGTCGACGGCGGTGGCGCCGCGCGCGGTCACCGCCGGGGCCCAGCGCGCGGAGACGTCCGCCGGGGTCAGGAAAACGACGACGTCGCCCCGCCCGATGCCGTCGAAGGCGTCATCGGACAGGGCGAGCACCTCGGTCTCCTCCCCGCGCACGGCCAGCATGCGGCCGGCCGAGCGCGAGGAGGCGATCAGGCGTATGGGGCCCCAGAGGTCCGCCCGGGTGGGCATGATCCGGAGCAAAACGGATCCGACGGCCCCGGTCGCCCCCACCACGGCGAGCGCCGGGCGGGAGGACCGGTCGGCGGTCATCGTCCGGTGCCTCCGTAGACGACGGCCTCGTCGCTGTCGGAGTCCAGGCCGAAGGCCGAGTGCACGGCGACGACGGCGGAGTTCACGTCGTCCTGGCGGGTGACCACCGAGATGCGGATCTCCGAGGTGGAGATCAGCTCGATGTTCACGCCCGCGTCGGACAGCGCCTGGAAGAAGGAGGCGGTGACGCCCGGGTTGGTCTTCATGCCCGCGCCGACCAGGGAGATCTTGCCGATCTGGTCGTCGTAGCGGAGCGAGTCGAAGCCGATCGCGGACTTCGCCTTCTCCAGCGCGTCGATGGCCTTGTGGCCCTCGGCCTTGGGGAGCGTGAAGGAGATGTCGGTCAGACCGGTCGCCGCGGCGGACACGTTCTGCACGATCATGTCGATGTTGATCTCGGCGTCAGCGATGGCGCGGAAGATCGCCGCGGCCTCGCCGGGCTTGTCCGGAACCCCGACGACCGTGATCTTGGCTTCGGAGACGTCGTGGGCGACTCCGGAGATGATGGCGTGCTCCACCTGCTCGTCCCCTTGCGACTCGGGCTTTTCGTTGCTGACCCAGGTGCCCGGCAGTCCCGAGAAGGACGAGCGGACGTGGATCGGGATGTTGTAGCGGCGCGCGTATTCCACGCAGCGGTGCAGCAGCACCTTGGAACCGGAGGCCGCCAGCTCCAGCATGTCCTCGGAGGAGATCCAGTCGATCTTCCGGGCCTTCTTCACCACGCGCGGGTCGGCGGTGAAGACGCCGTCGACGTCCGTGTAGATCTCGCAGACCTCGGCGTCCAGCGCTGCGGCGAGCGCCACGGCGGTGGTGTCGGAGCCGCCCCGGCCCAGGGTGGTGATGTCCTTGGAATCGGCGGACACGCCCTGGAAGCCGGCGACGATGGCGATGTTGCCCTCGTCCAGCGCGGTGCGGATACGGCCCGGCGTGACATCGATGATGCGCGCTTTGTTGTGGACCGAGTCGGTGATGACGCCTGCCTGGCTGCCGGTGAACGACTGGGCCTCGTGGCCCAGGTTTTTGATCGCCATGGCCAGCAGGGCCATGGAGATCCGCTCTCCGGCGGTCAGCAGCATGTCGAACTCACGCCCGGCAGGCATCGGGGATACCTGCTCGGCGAGATCGATCAGCTCGTCCGTCGTGTCGCCCATCGCAGACACCACGACGACCACCTGGTGGCCGTTCTTCTTGGCATCGACGATCCGCTTGGCGACGCGCTTGATGCCCTCGGCATCGGCTACGGAGGAGCCTCCGTACTTCTGCACGACAAGGCCCACGTGCGCTCCTCGCTCAGTCCATTACGTCCGCAGTCGGTACTGCGGTCGCGGGCCAGTCTAACGAGCGCCCGGCATCCGACCGCGGCGTACCACATCATGAGACGTCCCGTTCACCCGATGATCAGTCGGCGAGTCGCGGGGGAGCTATTCGAACGACACGTTGACGCAGGCGAGCCGGTCGCCGGCCTTGCCGGCCGTCCCGTGCCCGGCCTCGGTGGCGTGCTCGTGGATCACCACGGAACGGGCCTCGCCGGGCCGGAAGCGCCAGTCCACGGTGGCGGCGCTGCTGCCGTCGCCCTTGGCGTCCGTCCCGAAGTCCAGCCACACCTCGTTCCGCGGGTTGGCGTAGGCGGGGTCGGTGGAGGGCTGCTTCGGGTCCGCCTTGTCCTGGTAGTGCGGACCCGATGCGTCGGGGACGGCGCCGCAGGGCTTGCGGTGCACGTGCGCCCCGAAGGTCCGGTGCGCCTGCGCGCCCTGCACCTTCAGCTCGACCTGGGTCGCCCCGCCGTCGCCGACGTGCTCGATGACCGTGACCCGGGCGCCGGCCGGTACGGCCTTCGGGTCGAAGGTGACCGCCCGGTACGCGGCCTTGCCGTCGCCGGCCCGGAACTGCTCGTCCACCGTCACGTCCTGCACCACCCCGGCGAATGGGATGGCGGCTGCCAGCGGCAAGGCGAGCGCGGACAGGAGGAAAGACATGGTTCGCCCCTCTCACCGGGTCACCGGGGCTTTCGAGGATCTTCCCCCTCGTTCCACGCTAGCCAGGGACGTGCGGGAGCGCGCGGCGAGCCGCCCGCCGAGCGCCCGCTTCGGGATGCCCGCTTCAGGACGCTCGCTACAGGACGCCCGGCCCTCGGCGGCCGATGCCACCCAGCTCCTCGGCCATCACCCGGCCCGCCTGCTCGGCGAGGTCGTCCTCGGCCAGGTCCTCGTCCGTGTCCAGGCCGTGCAGTTCCTCCAGCGGCTGGTTCAGGCGTACGTGCGCCACCAGCGACTGGAGGGCGCGCAGGCAGGCGGAGGCGGTGGTGCCCCAGTTGGTGAAGTACGAGAACTGCCACCACCACAGCGCCTCGGTGGTGCGGCCCGCCCGGTAGTGGGCCAGGCCGTGCCGCAGGTCGGCGACCACGTCGGCGAGGTCGTCGGAGATACGGTGCGCCACCGGAGCCTTGCGCGGCTCGTACGGGTCGAACACCTCGGAGTACACGTCCACCGGGTCCAGCAGGTACGCGAACCGCTCCCGGAGCTCGTCCACGTCCGGCTCCGGGCCGAGGTCGGGCTCGTACCGCTCGTCGGGCAGCACGTCCTCGTACGCGCCCAGCCGTCCGCCCGCCAGCAGCAGCTGCGACACCTCCAGCAGCAGGAAGGGCACCGCGCTGTCCGGGTCCTCGCCCCTGGCCACCTCGGCGACCGCGACGATGAAGGACTCGATCTGATCGGCGATCTGGACGGCGAAGTCGTCCGGATCCTGTGCCAGGGCGTGCAGCGTTGCGTCAGACATCAAGAAGTCGCCTTCCTTCAAAGGCCCGCCCGAGCGTGACCTCGTCCGCGTACTCCAAGTCCCCTCCGACGGGGAGGCCGCTGGCCAGGCGGGTGACCTTGAGGCCCATCGGCTTGATCATCCGGGCGAGGTAGGTGGCGGTCGCCTCGCCCTCCAGGTTCGGGTCGGTGGCCAGGATCAGCTCGGTCACCGAGCCGTCCGCGAGCCGCGCGAGCAGCTCACGGATCCGCAGGTCGTCGGGGCCTACGCCCTCGATCGGGCTGATCGCCCCGCCCAGCACGTGGTACTTGCCCCGGAACTCGCGGGTCCGCTCGATCGCGACCACGTCCTTGGGCTCCTCCACCACGCAGATCACCGTGGCGTCGCGGCGCGGGTCGCGGCAGACCGCGCACCGCTCCTCCTGCGCCACGTTCCCGCACACCGCGCAGAACCGGACCTTCTCCTTGACCTCCAGCAGGGCGTGCGCCAGCCGGCGCACGTCCGTGGGCTCGGCCTGCAGGATGTGGAAGGCGATCCGCTGCGCGCTCTTGGGCCCGACGCCGGGCAGCCTGCCCAGCTCGTCGATCAGGTCCTGGACCACGCCTTCGTACAACGGACTGCCTTCTTCCTGAGTGGATCTGGGGATCTGGGGATCTGCGGATGAGTGGATCTGCCGGCTCTGCCGGATCTGCAAGATCCGGTGGATCGGATCGGCGGATCCGGTGGATCTGTCGGGGCGGGATCAGAACGGGAGGCCGGGGATGCCCGACCCGCCGCCGAGGCCCTGCGCCAGCGGACCCAGCTTCTGCTGCTGGAGCTGCTGCGCATTCTCGTTGGCCGCCTGGACCGCCGCCACCACCAGGTCGGCGAGCGTCTCCGTGTCCTCCGGGTCCACCGCCTTGGGGTCGATCACCAGGGCCCTCAGCTCGCCGGAACCGGTCACCGTGGCCCTGACCAGCCCGCCGCCGGACTGCCCCTCGACCTCGGCCGCCGCCAGAGCCTCTTGCGCCGCGGCAAGGTCCTGCTGCATCTTCTGGGCCTGCTGGAGCAGCTGCTGCATGTTGGGCTGGCCACCACCGGGGATCACGGTTCACTCCTGAGGTTCGCTGCGCGCTCGGTCAAAGCGTTTGGTCAAACCGAGCCTACGGCTTCCCCGGCCCCCGCGCCCTACACCGTGAGGACCAACTCTTTCGAGTGAGAGACACTGCCCGCGGGTACCTGATCAAGACCTCCTTGCGGGCGGAAATCCCGGGAATCGTTGCCCACGGCCCGCCATTCGGCGGTAGGAAGAGCATGGACGAGCATGCGCACCATTGCGCACACGCGCACCACCACAGTCAGCGCAGGCAGAGGGAGTGCCGGGTGAGCCAGCCGGAGATGCAGCCCGAGGGGCCACCCCGGGATCCCCGGGAGGAAGGCAGCAGCGGGGCGAAGGCGGCGGGCGATCTGACCGGCCGGCCGTTCCCCCTCGGGGACTGGGGCGAGCCCGCGGAGCGGCTGGACGAGCTCTACCGGCGGGTGGAGGCCGATGCGCTGCGCACCGCGGAGTGGTACCTGTCCGACCGCGCGTGGAAGCGGCGCGGGGCCCGGCTGCTGCGTGCCGGGGCCGCCCTCGGCGCGGTCGCGGGCGCCTCGATGCCGCTGCTGGAACTGACCGGCTCGGCGCCCGGCGCGTCGGTGTACGGATACCTTTCCCTTCTGCTCGCGGGGGCCGCTCTGGCCTGCGACCGGTTCTTCGGGCTGACCTCCGGGTGGATGCGGGACGTGGCCACGGCACAGGCGGTGCAGCGCCGGCTGCAGACCCTGCAGTTCGACTGGGCCTCGGAGAACGTGCGGGAGGTGCTCGGCCCGACCGAGGGGACCGCGAGCGAGGCCGCCGAGCGGTGCCTGACCGTGCTGCGGCGGTTCTCGGAGGACATCAGCGACCTGGTGCGGTCCGAGACGGCCGACTGGATGGTCGAGTTCCGTTCCGGACCGACGCCGCTGATGATGCAGTCCCTGCCGGGTGCCGCCCCGCGCCTCCCGGAGCAGGGCGGGCACCCGGGCCGTTTCCCGCTGCCGCCGGGGACCCGGCCCAACATGCCGAGACAGCGCCCGCCGGAGCAGCCCCGCTGAACCGCGGCTCCGGCTTCGGCTCCGGCTCCGCGGCCCGGGTACTCGTACGACTCCGCGACCCGGGTGCCCGTACGGCTCCGCGACCGGAGTACCCGTACGGCTCAGGGACCCGGTCGCCCGTACCGGGCCGCCGTCAGCTGAAGATGATCATCGAGCCTTGCCCCAGGCTCCGGGTGGCCGCGGCGTGCAGTCCCAGCCACACGTGCCGCTCGCGCGCGAAGGGGCTGTCGTCGTACGGGATCGGGCCCGCGGACTCCTCCAGCGAGGTCGCCCGTCCCGGCGGGGCGGGGGCCGCCGGCGGATTGGCCGGATCGATGCCGATGGCCGGGGCCACGAAGGCCAGCTCCCGCAGCAGGCCCTGGGCCGAGCCCAGCGGCCCTCCTCCGGCCAGCAGCTCCTCGTTGGCCAGCGGAGCCGCGAAGTCCACCGGTACGTAGGCGCCGGCGTGGTCGTAGTGCCAGACCAGGTGGGACGCCTGGGCCGTGGCCTCGAACATTTCCAGGAGCTGTTCGTAGTCGCCGCCGAGCTCGTCCACCGGGGTCACCGGCAGCCCGCAGATCTGCAGCAGGTAGGCCCGGCGCAGGAAGTGCAGGGCGTCGTAGTCGAAGCCGGCGACCGGGGCCACGTCCCCGGACAGGCCCGGCATGTAGGCGAAGACCGGCACGGACGGCAGCCCGGCTTCGCCGAGCGCCTTGTCGTAGGCGGCGATCTCTTCCGCGAAGGGGTTGTCGGGGCTGTGGCACAGCACGTCGACAAGGGGAACGAGCCACAGGTCACAGGCCACGCGGGCTCCGATCGGTCGTCGAGTCAGCCGTTCCGCTGGTCGGGCCAGCGTAGTGCGCCGGACACGCTCCGCGAAGGGGTCGGCAGTACCCGTTCGGCTCAGGCCTCGGGCCGGACGCCGGACCGGACTCCCCGCCCGGCCCCCGGCCGGACCTTCGGACCGGACCCCGGACCGGACCCCGGAACCGCCCCGGCGTCCTGGAGCTGCGCGGCCCAGTCCAGGCCGCTCTGGTTGTACTCCTGGACCAGCAGGCGCGCCGCCTCCGCGTCGCCCCGGGTCACCGCGTCCAGCAGCCGGGTGTGCCCGTACCACAGCCGGGTCCGCAGCTGCGGTTCCCGTTGCAGGTGGGGAACGGCGAAGACCCAGCACTGCACCCGGATCCGGTGCAGGAACTCACTGATGTAGACGTTGCCGAGGAGCTCGCCCAGCTCCCGCCAGAACCGCAGGTCGTAGCCGATCAGGACCTCCAGCGAGCCGCTCTCCGCGGCCCGCTGCGCCTCTTCGGCCCGGCGGCGCACGGAGACCAGCCGTTCGCCGCAGCCCGGACCCGTGCCCCGTTCGACCAGCAGCCGGAAGATCCCGTCCGCGACGAGCTTGCGCGCCTCGATCATTCCGCGGAAGTCCTCGACGGTGAACACCTTCACCCGGAAGCCGCGGTGTTCGACCGATTCGAGCAGCCCCTGGGCGGAGAGGTCCACCAGCGCCTCGCGCACCGGGGTCGCGGAGACCTCGTACTGCTCGGCGATCTGCTTGACCGTGAACTCCCTGCCCGCGGGCAGGCGTCCCGCCAGCACCTCGTCGCGCAGCGCGTCCGCGATCTGCCGGCGAAGGGTGTTGCGGGTGACAGCTCCGCTGCCTGGCATGGGGTCCGTCTCCTTTGCAGTGTCCGGGACACCTTAGGCCAGGCAGCGGGGGGCCGCGCGGGGGCTAGGCGGAGGTGGTGTGCCGGTCGGCGACCGTGAGCGCCTCGTCCAGCAGGGCCAGGCCCTCCTTCGCCTCGGTCTCCGAGATGTTGCAGGCCGGCACGACGTGCGTCCGGTTCATGTTGACGAAGGGCCACAGGCCGGACTTCTTGCAGGCGGCGGCGAACTCGGCCATGGGCGCGTTGTCGGCGCCGGCCGCGTTGTACGGGACGAGCGGCTCGCGCGTCTCCCTGTCCCGTACGAGCTCCACCGCCCAGAAGGTGCCCAGTCCGCGGACCTCGCCCACCGACGGGTGGCGCTCGGCGAGTTCGGCGAGGCCGGGGCCGATGACGTTCTCGCCGAGGTGGGCGGCGTGCTCGACGACGCCCTCCTCGGCCATGGTGGTCAGGGTGGCCACGGCGGCCGCGCAGGCCAGCGGGTGCCCGGAGTAGGTCAGGCCGCCGGGGTAGGGGCGGGTGGCGAAGGTCTCGGCGATGGCGGGCGAGATGGCGACGCCGCCGAGCGGCACGTAACCGCTGTTGACGCCCTTGGCGAAGGTGATGAGGTCCGGGGTGACGTCCCAGTGCTCGGCGGCGAACCACGCGCCGGTGCGGCCGAAGCCGGCCATGACCTCGTCGAGGATGAAGACGATCCCGTAGCGGTCGCAGAGCTCGCGCACGCCCGCGAGGTAGCCGGCCGGCGGGACCATGATCCCGGCGGTGCCGGGCACGGTCTCCAGGATGATCGCGGCGATGGACTGCGGGCCCTCGAAGGCGATGGTGTCGGCGAGGTGCGCCAGGGCGCGCTCGCACTCCTCGGCCTCGGTGGTGGCGTGGAAGGGCGAGCGGTAGAGGAACGGGCCCCAGAAGTGCACGACCCCGGCGGAGGCGGTGTCGGAGGGCCAGCGGCGCGGGTCGCCGGTGAGGTTGATGGCGGCGGCGGTGGCGCCGTGGTACGAGCGGTAGGTGCTGAGCACCTTGGTGCGGCCGGTGTGCAGACGGGCCATGCGGACGGCGTTCTCGACGGCCTCGGCGCCGCCGTTGGTGAAGAAGATCTTGTCGAGGTCGCCGGGGGTGCGCTCGGCGATCAGCCGGGCCGCCTCGGAGCGGACGTCCACGGCGAAGCCGGGCGCGAGCGTGCAGAGCTTCGCGGCCTGCTCCTGGATCGCGGCGACGACCTTCGGGTGCTGGTGGCCGATGTTGGTGTTGACCAGCTGCGAGGAGAAGTCCAGGAAGCGGTTTCCGTCGTAGTCCCAGAAGTACGACCCCTCCGCCCCGGCGACGGCGAGCGGGTCGATGAGGGCCTGGGCGGACCAGGAGTGGAAGACGTGCGCGCGGTCGGCGGCTTTGACGGCGGCGCCGACGGCGGCGGCATCGGCGGCGGGGGCGGGCTGCGGGTGAGGGGTCATGGAGGGAGGCTAGAAGTGCGCAGGTGGGAGGCGGTATCGGCGCCTTGTATGGAGGTGGCGGCCGGGCCTCGACGGTCTGTCCGGCCGGAATCGGCGGCAGCCTTCACGGCAGAGAAACGATTGACAGCATGCTGACAACATGACAGCCTGTTGTCATACGGAGATGGCGCGAGCGGGATGAGCCGCACGAGCCGGAACCAGCCGCATGAGCCGCATGAGCCGGAACCGGCCGGATGAGCCGGAACGATGGAGGCGAGCAGGATGACCAACCGCACGCACACCAGCAGCGACCCGAGCACCAGCAGCACCAGCACCAGCACCAGCACCGAGGCGAGCCCCGGCAAGGACCCGAACGCCGGCGGCGCCCCGCGCAAGCCCGTGCACGTCGCGGTGTACGACACGTACGCCGACTGGGAGACCGGTCACACCACGGCCCATCTGACCCAGCGCGGCTGGGAGATCCGTACGGTCGCGCTCGACGCGGAGAAGCCGGTGGTGACCATGGGCGGACTCCGTGTCCAGCCCGACTCCGCGCTGGACACCCTGGACCCGGCGGACTCCTCCCTGCTGATCCTCACGGGCGCGGGCCTGTGGGACCAGGGTGACGCGCTGGCCCCGTTCGCGGCCAAGGCCCGCGAGTTCCTCGCCGCGGGCGTCCCGGTGGCGGCCATCTGCGGAGCGACAGCCGGGCTGGCCCGCGAGGGCCTGCTGGACGACCGTACGCACACCGGCGCGGCCTCCTTCTACCTGGCGGAGACCGGCTACGCGGGCGGTGCCCGGTACGTCGAGGCCGACGCGGTGACCGACGGCGACCTGATCACGGCGGGGCCGACGGAGCCGGTGGCCTTCGCCCGCGAGGTGTTCGCCCGGCTGGGCGCGTACGGGCCGGAGGTCCGCGACGCCTGGTACCGGCTCTTCCACGACTCGGACGCGAGCGCGTTTCCGGTGCTGATGGCTGCGGCGGAGAACGGCGAAGCCTGAGATGTCCGATGTGGCTGAGGGTGCCGAAGGGGCCGAAGGGGCCGAGGGGGCCGAGGGGAGCGGCGCGTCCGGGAAGTCGGGGGAGTCTGGGGAGTCGGGAGAGTCTGGGGAGTCGGGGCGGTACCGGCAGGAGCTGCTCAGCCGTACGGCACTCGGAGTCTTCCGGCTGAACGGCCGGTTCCTCGCCGTCTCGGAGGAGCTGGCCCGCCCGGCCGGGCTGACGGCGGCCTGGTGGCAGGTCCTGGGCGCGGTGCTGCACGGGCCGCTCACGGTCGCCGGGATCGCCCGCGAGATGGGCATCACCCGGCAGAGCGTGCAGCGGATCGCGGACCTGCTGGCCGAGCGGGGACTCGCCGAGTACGTCGCCAACCCGGCGCACCGGCGCGCCAAACTGCTCCGGCCCACGGAGGCCGGCCGGGCCGCCGTGGAACGCATCGGGCCGGGGCACGCCGCGCTGGCGGCCCGGCTGGCCGCGGAACTCGGGGAGGAGGGTCTCGCCGAGACGGTCCGGGTGCTGGAACGGCTGTCCCGGGCCATGGACACGCTCTCGGCGGCACCGGACGCGTCCCCGGGCTCGGCTCCGGACCTGGCCCCTCACTCGGCTCCGGAAGCGGCTCCGGCGGCGGCCGAAGTGGCTCCGGCGGGACCCGGCACGGCTCCGGCGGCGGCCCCCGGAGACAACCGGAATTGAACCGTCATCGTCCCTCCCGCTGCGGGCCGGCGGAACGGCCGACTATTCTCGGCCTGTTCGGCCAGCCCAGGGGGAGGGACACACGGCCATGGAGCAACTGCATCCGGGGGACCCACAACGCATCGGTCCGTACCGCCTGCTGTCCCGGCTCGGTGCCGGCGGCATGGGGCAGGTCTACCTGGCGCGGTCCGACCGCGGCCGGACCGTCGCGGTCAAGCTGGTGCACCACGAACTCGCCCGGCGCGAGGAGTTCCGCCGCCGCTTCCGCCAGGAGGTCTCCGCGGCCCGGCGCGTCGGCGGCGAATGGACCGCACCCGTGCTCGACGCCGACACCGAGGCCGACACGCCCTGGCTGGCCACCGGTTACGTCGCGGGCACCAGTCTCCGCCAGGTCGTCGCCCGGGACTTCGGTCCGCTGCCCACCCGGTCCGTGCGGATCCTCGCCGCCGGACTCGCGTACGCCCTGCAGGACATCCACGCGGCCGGGCTGATCCACCGCGACCTCAAGCCGTCCAACGTGATGATCACCATCGACGGGCCGCGGGTCATCGACTTCGGCATCGCGCGCGCCCTGGAGGACGGCGGAGCCACGGACGGCGGGCTGACCCGTACCGGCGAACTCGTCGGCTCCCCCGGCTTCATGGCGCCCGAGCAGCTCCGCGGCGAGGCCGTCACCCCTGCGTGTGACGTCTTCTGCCTCGGGGCGGTGCTCACCTACGCGGCGACCGGCGCGCTGCCGTTCGGCGACACGGAGGCCGCGGGCGGGATCGCCCCGCTGTTCCTGCGGATCACCGAAGCGGAACCGGATCTGAGCGCCGTCCCGGAGGAACTCCGCGAGATCATCGCCGACTGCCTCCACAAGGTTCCGGCGGACCGGCCCAGCCCGGCGGAGGTGCTGGCCCGGGTCGGCGCCGGCGACACCGTCGCCGACGGCAAGGCCCTGGAACCGTGGCTTCCGGGCGCCTTGGTGGCCCAGCTCGGGCGGCACGCCGTGGAGCTGCTGGGGCGGGAGGACGCGGGTCCGGACCCGGCTGGTGCTGCCTGGACGGCGGGTGTTGCGGGGGCGGCAGGGGCCGGCGGGACGGCTGGTGCCGGCACGGCAGGTGCCGGGGCGACGGATCCCGCCACGGCAGGGACCGTAGCGGCCGGGCAGGCGGCCGCCGGGCAGGCGGCCGCCGGGCACCCGGGGCAGGCCGACCGGCCGCGCCAGGACCCGCCGACGCTGGCCGCACCGCCCTCCATGGCCGGGGGAGGCTTCCCGTCGGGTCCCGCCGCGGCCGCCGGGCCGCCGCCCGCACTGCCCCCGGCGGTGTACCCGAGTTACGGCCCTGCGCCGAGCTACGGTCCCGCGGTGGCGGGTCCGCCGGCGTACTACCCCGCTCCCCCGCCACCGCCGCCGGCCTCGCGCTCCCGTGCCGCCTCCACCGCCTTCCTGGTGGCCGTCGCCACCGTGGTGGCGGTGGCCGCGGGCGCCACCGTGTACACCGTGATGAACGCCAAGGGGGACACGACGGCCGGGCCGAGCTCGTCCCCCGGTGCCGGTACGACCGCTCCGGACCGGCCGACGGGTTCCTCGGGGACCCCGGGGAACGCGGACTCCGGCGGCTCCTCCGGCTCCACGGGGGCCCAGGGGTCGTCCGGGTCCTCGGGGGCGTCCGGGTCCTCCGGAACCTCGGGAACCGCTCCGGGCGGCAACACGGCGGGCCCCTCCACCCCGGCGGCCACCCCCGGGGGCGTTCCGGCCGGCTACCTCGGGACCTGGACGACGCAGTCCGGTTCCTGGTCCTGGAAGCTGACGCTCTCCGAGGGCAAGGTCGGCGATCCCGTGATGCGCGTGGAACTGCGCACACCCGACTACGAATGCGGCTGGTCGGGAACCCTGCAGGCGGCCGGGCCGCCCGTGGAGATCAGCCCGTCGGCCCTCACGTACGGCCCGTCCCCCTGCGCACCGGGCAACTGGAGTCGCCTCACCCTGCAGGCCGACGGCAGTCTCGTGCGCGAACTGGTGGGCAGCGGCGGCACGCCCTTGACCTACCGCCGGTGAACGCATGTCGAACCCTCTCAGGTAGCCCACGTCATACCTGAGAGCTACGCGCGAAGGCCGCTCCGCAGTGTGACGACGACCATGGGGGCTGGTTTCTAACTTCGGATCAGAAGGGCAGCGCGCCCTTCGTGACCGGAGTGAAGGAACACCGACATGACACGTCTGGCTCCCGGACAGCGCCGCCCGGGGCGGCTCCGCCGCACGCTGCTCGCCGTGCTCGTGGCCGCCGCCGTCGTCGTACCGGTGTCCGCCGCAGCATCCGCCCGGGTGCCCGCGCCCGCACCCGTGGAGTTCACCGGGAGTGCCACTCCCGCCGAGCGGTACGCCGCCAACCGCGCCGGTCTCGCGGAGGCGGCCCGCATGGCGGAGGAGGCCGGGCGGACCGGCCGGGCCGACCGGCTGCGGGCCATGGCGGCCGGCGGGTCCGCGCAGTTCCTCGCCTTCGACGGCCGCGGTGACGGCCGGGCCGTGGAGGTCCTCGGCGACCTGGCGACCGCCGACCGGGTCGCCGTACTGGTGCCCGGCTCGGACACGACACTGGACACGTACCAGAGGTTCCGTGCCGGGGCCGTCGCGCTGCAGGAGCGCCTCCGGGCGGAGCATCCCGGTTCCGCGGTGGTGGCCTGGCTCGGATACGACACCCCCGGCACGGTCAGCCCGGCCGTGCTCACCACCGGCCGCGCCGACGACGCCGCCGCCGGACTGGGCGACTTCATGGACCTGCTGCAGCGGTTCGGCCCGGCCGGCGCACGGCACTCGCTGCTCTGCCATTCGTACGGCTCGGTGGTCTGCGCCCGTACGGAGACGGGGCCGGCCGTCGACGACCTCGCCCTGTTCGGCAGCCCGGGCACCGGGGCCGCACGGGCGGACGAACTGCCCACCTCGGCCCGGGTCTGGGCCGGGCGCGGCTCCGGGGACTGGATAGCCGAGGTGCCGCACGTCCGGTTCGCCGGGCTGGGATTCGGCACCGACCCCGTGGACCCCTCCTTCGGGGCCCGCCCGTTCGCCGCCGGTACGGCGGGCCACAGCGACTATCTGAAGCCCGGTACGGAGTCCCTGGAGAGCCTCGCCCGGATCGTGCTCGGTGGCGGATCGGAGGAGGGCCGTGGCTGATCTTCGTGAACTGCTCGCCCGTGGCCGCGCGTCGGCCGCCCGGGTGGACGCGGCCACCCCGGCCGGACGGGACCGGTCCGTGGACGCCCTGCGGGCCTTCGCCATCCTCGGTGTGGTCCTCGGGCACTGGCTGGTCACCGCCCTCACCACGGCGGACGGCGGCCTGGCCACCACCAGCCCGCTGATACGCATGCCGTGGCTGGCCCCGGTGTCCTGGCTGTTCCAGACCCTCGCGGTGTTCTTCCTCGTCGGCGGGCATGTCGGTGCCCGCAGCCACGCCTCGGCGCGGGCGCGCGGAGTGACGTACGGCGTGTGGATCGCGGGGCGGCTGGGCCGGCTGTTCCGGCCGGTGGCCATGGTGCTCGTGCTGTGGTCGGTGGCCGCCGCCGGAATGCTGCTCGGCGGGGCCTCCCCGGAGACCGTGCGGGCCCTGTTGAAGCTGGTGCTGTCCCCGCTGTGGTTCCTGCTGGTCTTCGCCGCGCTGACCGCGGCGACCCCGCTGGTGGCGCGGCTCCACCCGCTGTGGCCGCTGGCCGTCGTCCTGCACGTGGACCTCGCCCGGTTCGGTTTCGGCGCGCCCGAGTGGACCGGCTGGATCAACGTGGCCGCCGGCTGGCTGGTCCCGTACACCCTCGGGGCCGCCTGGGCTCGGGGGGCGTTCGCCGGCCGCCGGGATCCGTGGGTGCTGCTGGCCGGTGGGGCTGCGGCCACCGTGGCGCTGGTGCTGTGGGGCGGCTATCCGGCCTCCATGGTGGGCGTGCCGGGGGCGCAGGTGTCCAATCTGAACCCGCCGACGCTGGCCGCGGTCACCTTCGGGCTGGCCCAGTGCGGGCTGGCCCTGCTGCTCCGCGGACCGCTGGCACGGGCGATGCGGCGGCCACTGGCGTGGGCCGGGGTGGCCCTGCTCAACCTGTCCGCGATGACGGTCTTCCTGTGGCACCAGACGGCGATGATGGCCGTCACCGCCCTCGGCCTGCTGGCCGGGAGCGACCTGCCCGGTCTGCACACCGTGCCGGACGGGCCGGGCTGGATACCCGTCCGGCTGCTGTGGCTACCGGTGTTCGGGCTGGCGCTGGGCATCTGCCTGGCGGCGTTCCGCACGTACGAGGGGCGCCCCGTGCGGCAGCACGGAGCGGTTCGTAAAGGAATGGCCCATGCCTAGGCTGAGCGTCGTGAACGAGACGAGCGCGGGGGCGCGGACGAACGGAACGAGCGGGGACGGCGGGAAGCCGCAGAGCACGACCCGCCAGGTGTTCACCCTGCGGCGGGACCCGCTGCCGAGGATGTCCCGGCCCCCGTGGCTGGCGCGTCTGCCGCACGTGCTGACGGTGGTGGCGGCCGTGTCGTTCACCGCCATCACCAACAACCAGCTGAGCCACAACTACCATTCGGCCAACGGCTTCGTGTACTGGCTCGCGGTGCTGATGGGCGTGGCCATCCTGCTCGCCATGTTCCGCCCCATGGCCGGCTGGTGGCTGGCGACGGCCACGGCCACGGCCATGGCCGTCGAGATCCACGACACGGTCGGCCAGGGCCAGCTCTGGCCGTGGATACCCAGCGCGATGTTTGCCTACGCGGTCGTGGTCCTGCTGGTGGCGCTGCGGGTTCCGGCACGGGTGACGACTGCCGCCGTCTCCACGGCCCTCGGGCTCGCACTGCTCGGCGAACTCCTGTGGAGCCCCGAGCTCAGCAGCTCGTCGGTGGGGGGTGCCGGCGTACTGTTCGCCTTCACCGGGGTGCTGGGATACGCCCTGCAGGCGGTCCGGCTCGCGCGGGGGAGGCTGGAGGAACAGGAGACGCTCACCGAGGCGGAGCGCGCCCAGCGGGCCCTGCTGGAGGAGCGCAGCCGGATCGCCCGCGAACTGCACGACGTGGTCGCCCACCACATGTCGGTGATCTCCATCCAGGCCCAGGTGGCCCCGCACCTGGTGGAGAAGCCGTCGGAGGAGCTGAAGGAGAATCTGGCGGGCATCCGGGAGAACGCCGTGGAGGCGCTCACCGAACTCCGCCGGGTGCTGGGCGTGCTGCGTTCCGAGCAGCCCGGTGACGAGGCGAACCCGCACCATCCGCAGCCCACCCTCGCCGATCTCGACGGTCTCGTGGAGAACGTGCGCGGGGCCGGCCTGGAGGTGACCACCGAGCTGGCCGGCGTCCGGCGGCCGCTCACTCCGGGGGTCGAGCTGACGGCATACCGGATCGTCCAGGAGGCGCTGAGCAACTGCCTGCGCCATGCGCCGGGTTCGCGGGTGGAGGTGGGCATCGCGTACGGGCCGCACGAGCTGCACCTGTGCGTGGCCAACACGGCTCCGACCCGGCAGGCGCCGCCCTCTCCCGGGGCCGGGCACGGGCTGCTGGGAATGCGGGAGCGGGCGGGCATGCTGGGAGGTGAACTGGCCGCCGGCCCCCGCCCGGGCGGCGGGTACGAGGTCACCGCGGTGCTCCCGATGGACTCCCCGGCGGGAGCGCCGGAACCGGCGGGACCGGCGGATCGCGCGGCCACCCGGGCCGTCCCGGCCACCGCGCCCCCCGCCACCGCGGCCGTCCCGGCCGCCCGGAAGAAGAAGGACTGACCTGCGCATGACCATGCCGATCCGGGTGATGATCGCCGACGACCAGATGATGGTCCGGCAGGGCTTCACCGTGCTGCTCAACGCCCAGCCCGACATCGAGGTGGTCGGTCAGGCCGTGGACGGGGCCGAGGCCGTGGCCAAGGTCGCCGAACTCGCCCCGGACGTCGTCCTGATGGACATCCGGATGCCCGGCGTCGGCGGTATCGAGGCCACCGCGACGATCACGGCCGTCCCGGGCGCCACGGTGAAGGTGCTCGTCCTGACCACCTTCGACCTCGACGAGTACGTGTACGAGGCGCTGCGGGCCGGTGCCTCCGGCTTCCTGCTCAAGGACGCCTCCGCCGACCAGCTCGCCGAGGCGGTCCGGGTGGTCGCGGCGGGCGAGGCCCTGCTCTCCCCCAACATCACCAAGCGTCTGATCACGGAGTTCTCCCGGCTGGGGGCGCCCCGCGCGCCCTCGAAGGAACGGATCGGGGAGCTGACCGAGCGGGAGACGGAGGTGCTGGCGCTGATCGCCCAGGGCCTGTCGAACGCGGAGATCGCCGCGCACCTGATCGTGGCCGAGCAGACCGTGAAGACCCACGTCAGCCGGATCCTGGTGAAGCTGGGGCTGCGCGACCGGACCCAGGCGGCGGTGTACGCGTACGAGACGGGTCTGGTCCGTCCCGCGGGTTACTGAACGGCCCGGGTAGTACTTGAGGGGGACCTTGAGAGATCCCCATCAGCGGCGACGCGGACGACGGGGACCGGGAACTACGGTTCTGGCATGAAGGAGACCACTGCGGGGGGAGCATCCCGCGCACCGGAGTTCGAGCTCGCCAGCGGCCTGTTCACGGGCCTGCTGCGCAGTCTTCGCGAGGCCCTGTTCACCGGGGCGTTCGCCTACCGGCCGCTGCCGCGGCTGCGGCCGGACGGGCCGCTGGCCCGCGGGCTGCCGGAAGGGATACGGTCCCGGTCCGGCAAGCTCCCCCAGCTGCTGGTACTGGCGGCGGCCGCCTTCGTGGTCATGGTGTCCGTGAACCTGGACCGCGGATACATGGGGTTCACCGAGGCCGTGGTCCTGGGAGCCATCGCCGCGGTGCCGGTCCTGATGACACTGGCACGGCCGGTCGGCGCGTTCTGGTGCTCGATGTTCATCACCTGTGTGCTCGCCGTGGTGGTGAGCTCCGCGGTCACCTGGCCGTGGACCCCCGCCTCTTTCGTCGCCCACCTGGCGACCATGGTGATCGTGGCGGTACGGACCGGCCCCCGGGCGGCCGCCTGGATGTGGGTGTGCACGGTCGCCCTCGGCATGTTCCTGGCCGCCGCCACCGGGTACGGCCAGGCGTTCAACCAGGGCCCGATGGTCTTCCTGTCCGGTGTGGCGATGCTGGCCGTCAGCGTCTGGCAGATCCAGCGCAAGGCCACCCAGGAGATCACCGCGCAGCAGGAGGTCACCGCCGTGGAACGGGACAAGCGGACCCTGCTGGAGGAACGGACCACCATCGCGCGCGAGTTGCACGACGTGGTCGCCCACCACATGTCGGTGGTGGCGATCCAGGCCGAGGCGGCGCCCTACCGGGTGGAGAACCCGCCTCCGGAACTGGAGGCGGCGTTCGCGACGATCCGGGAGAACGCGGTGGCGGCGCTGACCGAACTGCGCCGGGTGCTCGGGGTGGTGCGGTCTGCGGACTACGAGGCACCGGAGGCACCTCAGCCGACGCTGGCCGCGCTGGACGGGCTGCTCGCCAATGTGCGGGAGGCCGGGCTGACCGTGGAGAAGACCGTCACCGGGGCGGTGCGGGAGCTTCCGCAGGGGGTGGAGCTGTCGGCGTACCGGATCATCCAGGAGGCGCTGAGCAACGCCCTGCGGCACGCGCCGGGCGCCCGGGCCGGGGTGGAGGTGTCCTACGTGCTGGGCGGACTGGGGATACGGGTGGTCAACGATCCGCCGACCGAAGACGTGCGGCCCTCGCCGGGTGCCGGGCACGGCATCACGGGGATGCGCGAACGGGTGGCCATGCTGGAAGGTGAGATCACAGCCGGTGGGACGGCGGAAGGAGGGTACGAGGTGGCGGTGTTCATACCCGTGCGCGCTCTGCCGGCCGAGGGAGCGGCATGACCGGCGGCACGATCCGGGTCCTGATCGTGGACGACCAGATGATGGTCCGGGAGGGCTTCTCGGTCCTGCTGAACGCGATGCCCGACATCGAGGTGGTGGGCGAGGCGGTCGACGGCCGGGAGGCCGTCGCGCAGGTGGCGGCGCTGCGGCCGGACGTGGTCCTGATGGACATCCGGATGCCGGTGCTGAACGGGCTGGAGGCGACCCGGGAGATCGTGGCGGCGGACGCGGACGCGAAGGTGCTGGTCCTGACGACCTTCGACCTCGACGAGTACGTGTACCAGGCGCTGCGGGCGGGGGCTTCCGGGTTCCTGCTGAAGGACGCCTCGGCCCGGCAGCTGGCGGACGGGGTGCGGGTGGTGGCGGCCGGGGAGGCGCTGCTGGCCCCGTCGGTGACGAAGCGGCTGATCTCCGAGTTCTCCAAGCTGTCGGACACCGGCCGGCCCGTCGAGCGTCCGACGGTGGGTGAGCTGACGGAGCGGGAGACGGAGGTGCTGGTGCTGATCGCGCACGGCCTGTCCAATGCGGAGATCGCCGACCGCCTGGTCATCGCCGAGTCCACGATCAAGACCCATGTGAGCCGCATCCTGGTGAAGCTGGGGCTGCGCGACCGTACGCAGGCCGCGGTCTTCGCCTACGAGGCCCGGCTGGTCACCCCTTCGTAGGCCGGAGGAAGCGGCGGAGCCGGGTCAGGGGCCAGGTGTTGATCACGTCGTCCTTGGTGAGCCAGCCGCGCTGGGCGGTGCCGATCCCGTAGCGCAGGTACGGGAGGTGGGTGGTGGCGTGGGCGTCGGAGTCGATGGCGAACTTCACGCCGTACTGCCGGGCGCGGAGGATGTCCTCGTCGCACAGGTCGAGCCGTTCGGGATGGGCGTTGATCTCCAGGGCGGTGCCGGTACGGGCGCACACGGCGAAGACCTCGTCGAAGTCGGCGTCGATGGGCGGGCGTTTGCCGATCCGCCGGGTGGTGGGGTGGCCGATGACCGAGACGTAAGGGTTCTCGGCCGCGCGGACCAAGCGGCGGGTGAGGTCCCCGCGGCTCTGGTTGAAGTGGGAGTGGACCGAGGCCACGCACAGGTCGAAGCCGGCCAGGAACTCGTCGGGCCAGTCGAGGCCGCCGTCGGGGCCGATGTTGAGCTCCGTGCCGTGCAGCAGCCGCATCCCGTGGTGGGTGCGGTCCAGGGCACGGACCTGCTCGCGCTGGGCGAGGATCTTCTCGGCGGTCATGCGCTGCATGGCCAGGTCCGGGGCGTGGTCGGTGAGGGCGAAGTACGTGTACCCCCGGGCGGCCGCGGCGGCGACCATGTCCTCCAGGGAGGCCAGACCGTCGGTGAGGTCGGTGTGGGTGTGCAGGTCACCGCGGATGTCGCGCTCGGTCACCAGCGCGGGCAGCTCCCCGCGCCGGGCGGCCGCGATCTCGCCGCGGTCCTCGCGCAGCGCCGGGGGGATCCAGGACAGGCCGAGGCGGGCGTAGACCTCCTCCTCGGTCTCCGAGGCGAGCCGCTCGCCGCTCTCGGCGTCGAACAGCCCGTACTCGGAGAGCTTGAGCCCCTGGTGGACGGCGAGCTCGCGGGTGCGGATGTTGTGGGCCTTGGACCCGGTGAAGTACTGGAGGCCGGCGCCCCAGGACTCCGGGGGCAGCACCCGCAGGTCGACCTGGAGGCCGTCGGCGGTGCGGACGGAGGTCTTCTTCCGCCCGGCCGCGATGACCTCGGTGGTCGTGGGCATGGAGGTCAGGGCCTCCATGTAGGCATCGGGCTTGCGGGACGCGACCAGGACGTCGACGTCCCCGATGGTCTCGCGCATCCGGCGCAGCGACCCCGCGTACGTGCAGCGGGCGCGGCCGGGGAGGGCGGAGAGTTCGGCGACGATCTGCTCGGCGACCTCCATGGCCCGGCTGATCAGGATGCGGTCCGCGCCGGGCTGCCGGAGCAGGGAGATGCCGTGCAGAATGTTCTCCTCGGTGCGCTCGCCGAAGCCCTTCAGGTCGCGCAGCCGCTCCCGGCGGATGGCGTCGAGCAGCTGGTCCACGGAGGAGATGCCGAGCTCCCGGTGGAGCAGCATGGCCTTGCGGGGGCCGAGGCCGGGGATGCCGATGAGCTCTCTCACCCCGGCGGGTATCGAGTCGCGGGCCTCGTCCACGACGGTCATGTGCCCGGTGCGCAGATATTCGACGATCTTCCCGGCGACCGAGGTGCCGACGCCCGGGATCTCCTTGAGGCCCTTGACGTCGAGGCCGGCGATGTCGGCCGGATGGCCGCCCACGGCCCGCGCGGCCTTCTCGTAGGCGCGCGCCTTGAAGGCGTCGCCGCCTCGGATGGCGATGAGGTCGGCGTACTCCTGGAGCATCGCCTGCACCGCGTCGTTGGCTCGGGGCATACCTCCATGGTGCTCCGGTTTCCCGGGAAGATCCGCGCGGCCGGTCATAGGCTGCGGGAATGGACTTCGATCCGTGGGACCCCGCGTTCGTGGCCGATCCGTACCCCGCCTACGCGGAGTTGCGGGCCAGGGGGCGGGTGCTGTGGTGCGAGGCCACGGGCCAGTGGCTGGTGCCGCACCACGAGGACGTCAGCGCGCTGCTGCGGGACCGCCGGCTGGGACGCACCTACCTCCACCGCTTCTCCCACGAGGAGTTCGGGCGGACCCCGCCACCGCCCGGGCACGAGCCCTTCCACGTCCTGAACGCGAACGGGCTGCTGGACCTGGAGGACCCCGCGCACGCCCGGGTGCGGCGGCTGGTGTCCCAGGCGTTCACCCCCCGGACCGTGGAGCGGCTGGCACCGGCCGTCCGGCGGATGGCGCGGGAGCTGGTGGCGGGGTTCGTCGCGAAGGGCGGCGGGGACCTGTTGTCGGCCGTCGCCGAACCGCTTCCGGTCGCGGTGATCGCCGAGCTGCTCGGGGTGCCCGAGGCGGACCGCGGGCTGCTGCGGCCCTGGTCGGCGGACATCTGCGGGATGTTCGAACTCCGGCCGGACGAGGAGACCGCGCACCGGGCGGTGACCGCGTCGGTGCAGTTCAGCGCCTATCTGCGGGGGCTGATCGAAGAACGGCGGCGGGCGCCCGGGGAGGACCTGATCTCCGCGCTGATCGCGGCGCACGACGAGGGGGGACGGCTCAGCGAGCAGGAGATGATCTCCACCTGTGTGCTGCTGCTCAACGCCGGACACGAGGCCACCGTCAACACCACGGCGAACGGATGGTGGGCGCTGTTCCGCAACCCGGAGCAGCTCCGGGCGCTCCGGGAGCGTCCGGCCGAGATGTTGTCCACAGCTGTGGACGAGCTGATGCGCTACGACACCCCGCTGCAGATGTTCGAGAGGTGGGTGCTGGACGAGGTGGAGATCGACGGCACGGTGCTGCCGCGCGGGGCCGAGGTGGCACTGCTGTTCGGTTCGGCGAACCGGGATCCGGCGCGCTTCGCCGACCCCGACGCGCTGGACCTGTCCCGGCGGGACAACCCGCACCTCAGCTTCGGTGCGGGCATCCACTACTGCCTCGGGGCGCCGCTGGCGAGGCTTGAGCTCGCGGCGTCCTTCGGGGCGTTCCTCGGTGCCGGGGTGCCGGAGCTGCGGCTCGTGCGGGAGCCGCAGTGGTCCGACGGGTATGTGATCCGGGGGCTGCGGGAGCTGGTCGTCTCCTGCTGACGGCTCTCAGGGCCGCGAGCCGGCCCTCGGCAGTCGGGCGGTCCGGCGGGGCTGCCGCCCGGCGGGCGGCAGCCCCGGCCGCTCAGCCGGTCATGTCCCGGCGGCGCAGGGCCAGCACTCCTGCCGCGGTCAGGACCGCCGCGAGGGCGGTCAGCAGGAACAGCGGGGTCCAGGACGGATCCGCCGCGCCCGGCCACTTGGGCAGGTGAGCGAAAGGCGAGAGGTTCAGCACGGCCTGCGGGAGGTTCAGCGCCGGGCCGATCCAGCCGAGGGCCAGCGCGACCCCGGCCACGCCCCAGGCGGCCGGCGCGTACTTCGGCAGCGCGCCGTGCAGGAGCACCGCCAGGGAGCCGATCAGCCACACCGCGGGCAGCTGGGCCAGCGCCGCCCCGACCGCCCCCGCGGCGTCCGTGCCGTGCCCGATCCCGATCCCGAGCCCGCCCAGGGCGAGGATCCCCGCGGCGCCGCCGAAGGCGACGGCGAGGTGCCCACCGGCCCAGGCCCGCCGGCTCACCGGAGCGGCCAGCAGCCACTCGGCGCGCTGCCCGGTCTCCTCGCCGTGCAGCCGGAGCACCGAGGCGGTGACGAAGAGGGCGGCGACCAGGCCGAGCAGCCCGGTGACCGATGCCAGGAACGCCTCGGTGAGGTCGGTCTGCCCGCCCATCCGCTCGAAGATCTCGCGGGTCCGCTCGTTCCCGCCGACGAGCTCGGCGGCCCCGTCGGCCATCCCTCCGAACACCAGACCGGCGATCAGGAAGCCCGCACCCCAGCCGACCGCGCTGCCGCGCTGGAGCCGCCGGGCCAGGGCACCGGCCGAGCCCAGCCGCCCCTCGGCCGGCCCCGGCCGGCCCGGCAGGAAACTCATGCCCGTGTCCCGCCGCGCGGCCAGGGCGTACCCGAGGAGGCACTGCACCGCCACGGCCGCGGCGAGCAGCGCGAGCACCCACCAGCGCTCCCCGGCGAAGGCCCGTACGTTCTCCAGCCAGCCCAACGGCGAGGCCCAGGTCAGCACGGACCCGCCGCCTGCCCGGCCCGCGTCGCCGGCCGCCCTGAGCACGAAGGCCCCGCCCAGGGCGGCGGCCGTGAGGCCCTTGGCGGCCCGCGCGCTCTCGGTGAGCTGCGCCGCCAGGGCGGCCGTCGTCGCGAACAGCATGCCGGTACCGGCGATCGCGAGGCCGAGGGCGAGCGCGCCGTCCGCGCCCTGCCCCGCCAGTCCGCCCGCGATCAGCAGACCGAGCAGGCCGTTGGCGGCGAGGGCGGCGAGCAGCGCCGCGGTGAGCGGGGCCCGCCGTCCCACCATGGCCGCGGACAGCATCTCCTGGCGGCCCGTCTCCTCTTCCTCCCGCGTGTGCCGGACCACGACGAGCAGGCTCATCACGGCGGCGAGCACCCCGCCGTAGACGCCCGTCCGCCAGGCCGTCAGGCCACCGAGGGAATCGGCGAACACCGGCCCGTAGAGGGCGCGCATCGAGCCGTTGGCGTTCATCGACGCGGCGATGCCCTCCCGCTCGGCGGCGGTCCGGTAAACGGTCCCGAGCGATCCCGGCATGCTGACGACGGTCAGCCCCGTCAGCAGGATCCAGACCGGCATCATGACCCGGTCGCGGCGCAGCGCGAGTCGCAGCAGGGTGCCGGTGCCGGCGTACGGCTGCTTCATCGCTCCTCCGCCCCTTCGGTGGTGTAGTGGCGCAGGAAGAGCTCTTCGAGGGTGGGCGGAGTCGAGGTGAGCGACCGTACGCCCGAGCCGGCCAGGGAGCGCAGGACGGCGTCCAGCCGGTCGGTGTCGACCTGGAGGCGGACCCGGGTGCCCGGGCCGTCGTGCGCGGTGCGGACGTCCACGTCGTGCACTCCGGGCAGCCGGGCCAGTCCGTCCGGCGGGCCGGCGAGTTCCGCGGTGACCGAGGTCCGGGTCAGGAGGCGCAGGTCGGCGAGGGAGCCGCTCTCCACAGTCCGCCCGTTGCGGATGATGCTGACGCGGTCGCAGAGGGTCTCGACCTCGCTGAGGATGTGCGAGCTGAGCAGGACGGTCCGGCCCGCCCGGCGGGCCTCGGCGACGCACCCCTGGAAGACCTCCTCCATCAGCGGGTCGAGGCCGGAGGTCGGCTCGTCCAGCACGAGCAGTTCGGCGTCGGAGGCGAAGGCGGCGACCAGCGCGACCTTCTGCCGGTTGCCCTTGGAGTAGGTGCGGCCCTTCTTCGTGGGGTCGAGCTCGAAGCGTTCGAGGAGGGCGGCCCGGCGCGCCTTGTCCAGGCCGCCGCGCAGCCGGCCGTAGAGGTCGATGACCTCCCCGCCGGAGAGGTTGCGCCACAGGGTGACGTCACCGGGGACGTAGGCGATGCGGCGGTGCAGGGCGACGGCGTCGGCCCAGGGGTCGCCGCCGAGGAGCTCGGCGGTGCCCGAGTCGGCGCGCAGCAGGCCCAGGAGGACCCGGATGGTGGTGGACTTGCCGGCTCCGTTGGGGCCGAGGAAGCCGTGGACCTCGCCGGTGGCGACCGACAGGTCGAGGCCGTCCAGTGCGCGGGTGCGGCCGAACGCCTTGTGGAGTCCGGCGACGCGGATTGCCTTCGTCATGTTTCTGAACGTACGCGACTTTCACAAATTTGTGAATCTCTGGAATCGCGTAAAGTCGGGTGCGTGACGGAGATGGATGAGACGGAGACGGGCGGGACGGCCGGCGGCACTGGCGGCACCGGGGGCGACCGCGACGGCGAGGCGGTCTCGCGCTTCGTGGAGCGCTTCGCCGGACAGCTGACCGACGCGGGCATGCAGCGGATGGCGGCGCGGGTCTTCGCAGCCCTGCTGGCCAGCGACCGGGCGAGCATGACGTCGGCGGAGCTGGGCGCGGCCCTGCGGATCAGCCCGGCGGCGGTGTCGGGCGCGATCTCCTACCTGTCGCAGGTCGGCATGGTCAGCCGGGAACGCGAACCGGGATCGAGGCGGGACCGGTACGTGCTGCACAACGAACTCTGGTACGAGACCTTCACCCGCCGCGACCAGGTGCTGGGCATGTTCGAGAAGACCCTCCGCGAGGGCGCGTCCGGCCTGGGCGAGTACACCGCGGCGGGTGCACGGCTCGCCGAGACGGCGGCGTTCTTCGAGTTCCTGCAGAGCGAGATGCACTCGATGCTGCACCGCTGGCGCGCCCACCGGGCCACGCTGGACCTGCCTCCGCCGCCGACGGCGGAGGCATAGGCATAGGCATAGGCGTGGGCGCAGGCCCGCCCGGAGGCCCGGGCTCCCCTGCCCGCTCCCCCGCCCCGCGGGTCAGTCCGGCCGGGGGACCGTCAGGTTCCAGGCCGCCGGGCGGAGGGTCCAGGTGCGGCGGCGGACCGGACCGCTGACCGCATGGTCGGCCCGGTAGCGGAAGTCCGTCCCCGACACCGTGACCGACCGCGCCAGGGCCGTCACGGGCCGCTCGGAATCACCCGTACGGACGACCACCTCGGCCAGCCCTTCCCGCCGGGCCACCGACACCCCCGCCACCGGCCGGTCCAGATCGGCCAGCAGCACCCCGTCGGCCTCCACCCGCAGCCGGTGCGCGCCGGCGGCGGCCGGGGCCACCGCCCCGCCGACGGGCGGGCGCACCAGGGTCCGTACCAGCGACCGGCAGGCACTCCACACCGACCGCTCGGCCCCCGCCGGCGCCGCCCCGGGCCGCCGGGCACCCTCGGGGCCGCCGGCCGCGCGCCCCGCCCCCGGCGACGCCGAAGGGATCCGCAGCCCGCCCAGCACCACCCCGTCGCTGTCGTCCACCAGCAGGTCGTACGTCCGCACCGCGCCGTCCAGCACGGCCCGCGCCGCCGCCACCGCCCCCACCGGGACCCCCAGCGCATGCGCCAGCGACAGGGCGGGCGCCGGACCCACCGGCACCAGGGACAGCGCCCCCGCCGCGGCGAGCGCCCGCTCCCGGTGCAGCAGGCCCACCGCCCGTACCAGAGCCCGGTCGTCCCCCACGATCACCGGACGCCGATGACCCCTGCGGGCGAGGGCCCGCGCGAACTCCTCAGGGCTCTCGGGGAGGCAGATCTTCGCCGCCGCCCCCGCGCTCAGCACGTCCTTCGCGATCCGCACGGACTCGCCGTCCAGGCGGCGGGCGACCGGGTCGACGAGCACCAGCAGGGCTCCCGCCGGCGCACCCGCCTGGCTCATGGTGGGCTCTGGAGCCGACACCTCGGTCCTTCCTCGGGTAGCATCTTTGTGCAAGAGCCCCTTGCGCTATTGCGCCAGGGGCTTCGTCTATTCCGGGGCAACCGGTCCGACGGCTCAGCCTGCGGTGTACATCGTCGTACGCCCCCTGACCTTGGACATGCCCCATCCGGAAGAGGTGTACGCCTGTGCCCGCTCTTGTGCTGCTCGGAGCCCAGTGGGGTGACGAGGGCAAGGGGAAGGCCACCGACCTCCTCGGTGGTTCCGTCGACTACGTTGTCCGCTACCAGGGCGGCAACAACGCCGGCCACACGGTCGTCGTGGGCGACCAGAAGTACGCCCTTCACCTGCTCCCTTCCGGCATCCTCTCCCCCGGCTGCACGCCGGTGATCGGCAACGGTGTCGTCGTCGACCCGTCCGTGCTGCTGTCCGAGCTGCGCGGTCTGAACGAGCGCGGAATCGACACGTCCAAGCTCCTGATCAGCGGCAACGCGCACCTGATCACCCCCTACAACGTCACCCTCGACAAGGTCGGCGAGCGCTTCCTCGGCAAGCGCAAGATCGGCACGACCGGCCGAGGCATCGGCCCGACCTACGCGGACAAGATCAACCGCGTGGGCATCCGGGTCCAGGACCTGTACGACGAGTCGATCCTCACCCAGAAGGTCGAGGCGGCGCTGGAGGGCAAGAACCAGCTGCTCGCCAAGCTGTACAACCGCCGCGCGATCGAGCCCGCGCAGATCGTCGAGGAGATGCTCCAGTACGCGGAGCAGATCAAGCCGTACGTGGCCGACACCACGCTGATCCTGAACAACGCGCTCGACGAGGACAAGGTCGTGCTGTTCGAGGGCGGCCAGGGCACCCTGCTCGACGTCGACCACGGCACGTACCCCTTCGTCACCTCCTCGAACCCGACCGCGGGCGGCGCCTGCACCGGCACCGGCGTGGGCCCGACGAAGATCTCCCGGGTCATCGGCATCCTCAAGGCCTACACCACCCGCGTCGGCGCCGGTCCGTTCCCGACCGAGCTGTTCGACAAGGACGGCGAGGACCTGCGCCGCATCGGCGGCGAGCGCGGTGTGACCACCGGCCGCGACCGCCGCTGCGGCTGGTTCGACGCCCCGATCGCCCGCTACGCGACCCGCGTGAACGGCCTGACGGACTTCTTCCTCACCAAGCTCGACGTCCTCACCGGCTGGGAGCAGATCCCGGTCTGCGTGGCCTACGAGATCGACGGCAAGCGCGTCGAGGAGCTGCCCTACTCGCAGTCGGACTTCCACCACGCGAAGCCGATCTACGAGATGCTGCCGGGCTGGTCCGAGGACATCACCAAGGCCAAGACCTTCGCCGACCTGCCGAAGAACGCGCAGGCGTACGTGAAGGCCCTGGAGGAGATGTCCGGCGCCCCGATCTCGGCGATCGGCGTCGGCCCGGGCCGCACCGAGACCATCGAGATCAACTCCTTCCTGTAAGCAGGGTCGGATCCGAAGGGGCGGTGTGCCGGCCGGCACGCCGCCCCTTCGGCATCCCCCGGCCCTTCGGCATCCCCCGCCCTCTCCGCACCCCCCGCCCCCTCCGCATCCCCCGGCACGCGTATCCGGCCGTCCCGCACCGATCCGCCGAAACGGCTGCCGGACCGGCCCGCCACTCGGCAGACTTCGTGCCCATGGCGACGGGGGGCTCCTACCGGGGCAGCGTGTGGAAGATCGTGGCAGCCGGATTCGCTGTCGTGGCCGTGGCCTTCGTGCTGCTCCGCGGGACCCCGCCGCTGCGCGACAGCCCGCTCGCGGACATCGCCGCCGTGGCCACCGGCGCGGCCTCCGCCTGCATCGCCGCGTACGCCGTGCTGCTCGGCCGCCGGCAGGAGGAAGCGGACCTCGGCCGCAGGCTCGCCGACTTCCGGAACCAGGTCGACAAACAGCTGCTCGCCGCACCCCGCGGCTACTTCCCCGGCTCCGGCAACACCATCCCCGTCGGCTTCGAGGACGCCGCCCGCCCCGGGACGGCCGTGGCGCAGCCGCTGGGGCCGTACTTCACCGGCCTGCCGCCCGGCAGGAGCCGCCTGGTGATCCTCGGTGACCCGGGCTCCGGCAAGACCGTCGCGGCCACCCAGCTGATGGCCCACCTCCTGGAGCGCCGGAAGGACGGCGAGCCGGTACCGGTCCGCATCCCGCTCTCCACCTGGAACACCGAGCGGCCGCTGAGGGACTGGCTGGCGGACTACCTGACCGAGATCAGGCTCACCCCCTCCCGGACCGTGGCCCGCGAACTCCTCGACGCCCGGCTCGTCCTGCCGATCTTCGACGGCCTCGACGAAATGGACCCGCCGGACGCGCCCCTGCGCGCCACCCGCGCGCTGCGCGCCCTGCAGCGGCTCGACGTCGAGTACGACGGCCGCACCGGCAAGGCCCCGCTGGTGGTGGTGTGCCGCACCGACCGCTACCGGAACCTGTCCCGGAAGGCACGCCTGGGACACTCCACCACGGTCACCCTCCGTCCCCTCACCAGCGAACAGCAGCTGGCGTTCCTGCGCGAGAGCGGACTGACGGACGAGGCCGGGCAGTGGCTGCCCGAATGGCAGCCCGTCGTCGAGGCCCTCACCTGGAACAGGACCCCCCGCGGACTGGCCCGCGCCGTCCAGACCCCCTGGCGGATGGCACTGCTCACCACGGGCTACACCGAACGGGTCGACTACCGCCCGGTGCGCCTGCCCGGCGCGCTGCTCGCCATGCCCTCCCACGCGGTGCCGGACCACCTGCTGGACCTGTACACCCGTGCCGCGACCAGGGCGCACAACGCGCGGCCGGGACCTGGGCACGGCCGACGACACGACCCGGAAAAGGTCCAGGTCGCGCTGACCGTCCTCGCACGGCACCTGCGCAACGGCGGCCGGGACCCCGAGGAGGAGCGCCGCCCGGGCGACGAGGTGGTCGCCGAGACCGACCTGGTGCTGCACCGGCTCTGGCCGATCGGCAGGTTCCAGGTCGCCCTGAGCGAAATGGTCCTCGTCAGCCTGCCGTTCGTCATCGGGATCGTCGTGGCGGACCGGCTCGGCTTCACCATCCCCCAGGGCAGCCCCCTGGCCTTCCTGGTGGCGTTCTTCCTGATGTCCGACCTGCCGCAGCTGGTCATGAACCGCCGCCGTCGCCAGCCCGTACCCCGCAGGCTGCACGTGCGGCGGCTCGTCGAGCCGGGCTTCGTCGTCGCCGGCCTGCTGGGCACACTCGGCTTCGGCCTGTACGTGTGGGACCAGCTGGGCGACCGTCCCCTGCTGGTCACTGCGGTCACCTTCGGCTACGTGGCGCCGGTCCCGGTGCTGCTGGCGGGCCGGCACGTCGCCGACCACCCGCAGGCCACCCTCACCGGCCCGCGCGACCCGCTGCGCGCCGAACTGCGGTACGCGCTCGTGCTCGCGGCGACGGGAGCGCTGGCCGGAGGTGCCTTCGTCGCCCAGTTCCTGGCCGACGCGCGGGGCTTTGTGTACGGAGCGGTGGTCGTCGCCCCGCTGGTCCTGGGCCTGGCGGCCCCCGCCTGGCGCCGCCACCTGGCGTTCAAGGGCTCCCTGGGCGGCGAACTGCCGCTCCGGCTGGGCGGCTTCCTCGACTGGTGCTGCGAGGCGGGACTGCTGCGGGTGGAGGGGTTCGCCTACCAGTTCCGCCACCGGGAACTGCAGGACTGGCTGGCCCGGCCGGAACCTTCGGAGGAGACACCCGCCACGGCCGCCGCGGAATGACCCGCGGTCGTCACGACCGGCCGTGGTCCAGATAGGCCAGGACCGCCAGCACACGGCGGTTGTCGTCCTCGGAGACCTCCAGGCCGAGCTTGGCGAAGATGTTGGAGGTGTGCTTGGCCACCGCCCGCTCCGTCACCACCAGCTGTGCGGCGATCGCGGTGTTGGAGCGGCCCTCGGCCATCAGCTCCAGCACCTGCAGCTCCCTCGGGGTCAGCCCGGCCACCGGCCCGTCCCGGCCGCGGCGGGTCAGCAGCTGCGAGATGACCTGCGGGTCCATCGCGGTGCCTCCCGCCGCCACCCGGCGGATCGCACCGGTGAACTCCTCCACGTCGAACACCCGGTCCTTGAGCAGGTAGCCCACACCGCCCCGGCCGTCCGCCAGCAGCTCCCGCGCGTACAGCTGCTCCACGTGCTGCGAGAGCACCAGCACCGGCAGCCCCGGCCGGGCCCGCCGGGCCGCGAGCGCGCACTGCAGGCCCTCGTCGGTGTGCGAGGGCGGCAGCCGGACGTCGACCACGGCGACGTCCGGTCGCGACTCCGCCAGGGCGCGGGTGAGTTCGGGTCCGCTCTCCACGGCGGCCGCGACCTCGAAACCGTGCGCCTCCAGCATGCGCACCAGTCCGTCCCGCAGCAGGAAGAGGTCCTCGGCTATGACAACACGCAAGGGATCTCCATGGTCACCATGGTGGGGCCGCCCACGGGGCTGCTGACGGCCAGGACACCGTCGAATGTACCGAGCCGGCGCTCCACCCCCACCAGCCCCGAGCCCGCACCGACCACCGCTCCACCGGTCCCGTTGTCGGTGACCGAGACCCGCAGCGACCCGTCCGCGTGGGCGATGTCCACCCACACCCGGTCCGCCTCCGCGTGCTTGACCGCGTTGGTGAGCGCCTCGCTGACCGCGAAGTACGCCGCTGCCTCGACGGGCGCCCCGGCCCGCCCCGGCAGCTCCACCTCCACCTCCACGGGCAGCGGCAGCCGCAGGGCCAGCGCCCGTACGGCGTCGCCCAGGCCGCGCTCGGCCAGCACCGGCGGGTGGATGCCCCGGACCAGGTCCCGCAGTTCGGCCAGCGCCTCGGAGGAGTTCTTCCGGGCCTGCACGAGAAGTTCCCTGGCCATGGCCGGGTCCTTCTCCACCACCGCCTCGATGGTGCCCAGGTGCATGCCCATGGCGACCAGGCGGGCCTGCGCCCCGTCGTGCAGGTCCCGTTCGATCCGGCGCAGTTCGGCGGCGGAGGCGTCCACGGCGTCGTGCCGGGTCTCCGTGAGCCGGTCGATACGCCGGTTCAGTTCGGCGGTCAGCGGACGGTCGAGCAGCGCCCTGGCCAGCAGGAAGTGGCCGCGCAGCAGCCGTTCGCCGTTCCGCAGCGTCAGGTGCAGCACGACGAGCCCCAGGACGCCGGCGGCGTACGCGGTGGCCTGACCCTCCACCATGACGAACCCGTACGGGAACGCGATCCCGTGGACCACCAGCCGCCACATCCCGGCCGCGAGGGCCAGCCCCTCCGCGGCGAACAGGAACAGGGTCAAGGGCAGGACGGCGGTGAACCAGCCGGCCCACATGTCGAGGAACAGCCACAGCAGGTCACGCCAGGTGGCCGGGTCCCGCAGCAGCGCCGCCGACCGCTCCAGCCGTACGCCGTAGCCGCCGCCGCGGAGCTCCGGCAGCGGCAGGTAGCCGGCGGAGATCCGTACGTCCGACCAGTCGGCGGCGAGCCGGCGGCGCCGGTCGGCGTGCGCCCGGACCCGGGCCACCACCGCGGGCAGCACGAACAGTCCGCCCACCGGCAGGAGCAGGATGGCCGCGACGCAGCATGTGAACAGCAGCGCCGAGAGCGGCACGGCCTGCCAGGACAGCCGGAACCCGCGCCGGGCCGCCCGTACGGAATTGCGCGCTCTCATGGTCGTCCCCCGTTGCTCCCCGGGCAGCCGTTCCGCCCCGTTCCGGGACAAGTCTCCGTCCCGGCCCCGGAAAGATCACGGGGCCGGGACACCCGCCGATGGTGTACCTGGCAACACCCTGCCCGGCGTCGGCGTCCGCCCTGGTGAAGTCGCGCGACAGCCGGTCATCCGGCCGTTCGTCCGGCCCCGCGTCCCGGTCCTCCGGCCCGGTCCCGGACCGCACGCAGGGTGATCCCGTGACGGGTCCGGAGGCGGAACAGTTCGAAGGCGGCGATGGCCGTCGTCGCCACCGCGGCGGCCGGCGGCTCCTGGAGGATCCGCACCGGCCGGTCGTGCAGGACCGCGGCGGCCGGCGGCTCCATCCAGCGCTTCACGGACGTGCGGTACGGACTCACTCCCGCCTCCCCCTGTCGCAGGTGCAGCGATCACGGCAGCGGGACCGCTCGGAGGACAGGCCTCCGTGGCGGATGCGGTGCGAGCATGGGCGCATGCCCCTGGTCATCAAAGATCTCGTCATCGACTGCGAGGACCCGCAGCGTGTGGCGGCCTTCTGGTCCGCGCTGCTGGACCGCCCCGTCACGGCCACGATCGGCCCGTACGTCTTCCTCACCCGCGGCGACGGCCCCGGACTCGCCTTCCAGAAGGTCGACCGCCCCACCACCGGCAAGAACCGCATCCACGTCGACCTGGCCTCCCCCGACCCCGCCGCCGAACAGCGGCGCGTCGAGGCCCTCGGCGGCCGCAGGCTGGAGGAGTACGCCGGGGGCGGGTTCCTGGTCATGGCCGACCCCGAGGGCAACGAGTTCTGCATCATCCCCGAGGGACCGTTCGACGTCGACGACGACGGCCGCGCGGACTACCTGGCCGCGCCGGTGTCCTGATCCCCGACCCGTTGCCGAGTGGCGGGCGGGGCGGGAGGATCACAGGCTTGAAGGGTGGGCACCGAGGCATACGGCTCCGACAAGGGCGGGGTGGCCGGGTTCCTGGAGAACCCCGTTGTCGGCATGGCGCCGTGGATCATCTTCTCGCTGCTGGTCGGACCGGGCCGGTTCGAGCTCGCGGTCGGCCTGGCCCTGGCCTCGGCGGTGGTCCTGGTCGCGGCCGGCAAGCTGGTCCACCGCGGCAGCTCCTGGAAGATCCTGGAGATCGCGGACGTCGTCTTCTTCGCAGCGCTGGCGGTCATCGGGGCACTGGCGAGCGACGGGACGCTGCGCTGGCTGGAAACGTACGCCGGGGAGCTCTCCAACATCGCGCTCACCGTGATCGCCTTCGGCTCGATCGCGGTCGGTGTCCCCTTCACCCTCCAGTACGCGAAGGAACAGGTGGACCCGGCGTACTGGAACACGCCCGCGTTCCTCCGCACCAACCGGATCATCACCGCCGTCTGGGGCCTGGCCTTCCTGATCGCCGCGCTCGCGGGGGCCTACGGCGACCTGGTGCTGCACAACCCGGACAACATCTGGACCGGCTGGATCATCCAGATCCTGGCGATCGTCGCGGCCGTGAAGTTCACGGTCTGGTACCCGGACGTGGCCCGCGCCCGCGCCCGGGGAGAACGGCCACCACACCCGGCCGGCTTCCTGCTCCCCCTGACCGGGCTCCTGGTCCCCATCGGCATCGGGGTGCTGATCTTCGACGGCGGGGTGTGGTGGCTGGGCGTGGCCCTGATCATCCTGGGCGTACTGCTGACGAAGGCACTGGCGGGTGCGGACGAGGACGGCCCGTCTCCGTGAGCGGGGCGGGGGGCAACAGCGGGACTCGTGTCGGTCGGGACCGGTCGGCGGGTGGGGGTGTTGGTGCGCCGAGGCTCCGCCTGGACGGCATCAGGGAGGTGCCCCGGGGCTGCCCGTCAGTCCTCACTGTCCTTCCGTGCCGGCCGCCGGCGCGCTCACCAGCCCAGTTGGGCGATTTCCTCCGCCACCACCGCGCTCGCGTCCGCCGCCGGGTCGATCAGGGGGAAGTGGCCGACGTCGGACAGGAGCGTCAGGCCCACCGTCTCGCCGGCTTTCGCGGCCGCCTCGACGTAGGCCTCGGCCACCTGTGGCGGGACCACGATGTCCTCGCGGCCGTGGACGATCGCCGTCGCGATGCCCGTGGGGAGCAGGGCGGCAGGGTCGGCGTACGGCAGGCGGGAGGCGAACGGCCCCTCGCCGCCCAGCAGCTGTGCCGACGCGCCGCCGCACACGCCGAGCTCCTCCGCCACCGTGAAGTCCGCGATCGGTGCCAGTGCCACCACGCCGCGCAGTTCCGGCGGTTCGGGCAGCCGCCAGGCGGTCGGGGCGTCGGCCGGCAGGACGTGGCGCGCCGCCGCCCACAGCGCCAGGTGGCCGCCCGCCGAGTGGCCGGTCAGGACCGTGCGGCGGAGGTCCGCCCGGGGAACGGCCGCGGCCGCGAGGGCCGGCAGGGCGTCCATCGCCGCTGCCACGTCGTCGAAGGTCTCGGGCCACCGGCCCGCCACCGGACCGGATCCGCCCTGGTGCGGCAGCGCGCTCCCGCGCCGGTACTCCACGTTGGCCACCGCGAAGCCCCGGCGGGCCAGGAAGTCCGCGAGGGGCGTGATGTGCTGCCGGTCGTACGGGGCGCGCCACGCACCTCCGTGCAGGAGGACCACCAGCGGTGCCGGTCCCGGCCCGTGGTCCCCGCGCGGTGCGTAGAAGTCCACGATCTGGTCAGGGTGTTCGCCGTACGCGGCGGTCGCGTCCGGGACCACCGGCGGGTGGGAGAAGGCCGACGCGGACTCGGCGGCGTCCCGTTCGACTGCGGGGTCCGTCATCGGCTCGACACACACCTCTCGGTACGCGGATCCTGCGGATCCCCCGGTCCGCGGAGAACGCGGGGACACGCAGAACGCGGATGGCACGGCTGCACACGCCCGGAGGCGCGCACCCCGCCGCTCCCGCCCGGCCACTACGCGGGGCGGGCGGGGGACAGCTGGGACACATGTTCCGGGCAGCGGGACGCTATCAGGCAGCGGGCGGCCCGCAGAAGAAAGCCCGCGAGCCCGGCAGGAGCGCGAGGGAGGCACTGCGGAGGCACTGCGGAGGCACTGCGGAGGCACGACGGATGCACGACAGCGGCACGGCGGGAGCACGGCAGAAGACGGCGGAAACACGGCAGAAGCACGACGTGCGCACGACAGCACCACCGCTCCCGCCCTGCGGCAGCACCGCAGCCGCCCACCGGCCACCCCTCCACCGGCCGCCGCCCCCGGCCGCTCACCACCCGTGCCCCGGATGCCCGTCCCGCCCGTCCCTCTCCCCCGGTTCGTTCACCCGGGGTGGGCGGGCGGGACGTTTCAGCAGTCCGGCATGTGCCGCGTGATCATCACCCGTAGATGTGACCCAGCGTCCGGGCGGCCCGTTCCGCGTCGGCGAATCCGACGTACAGCGGGGTGAACCCGAAGCGCAGCACGTCCGGGTGGCGGAAGTCGCCCACCACGCCCCGGGCGACCAGTTCGCGCATCACCCCGGCCGCGTTCCCGCCGCGCAGCGCGATCTGGCTGCCGCGTTCCGCGTGGGCCCTCGGGGTCACGCACTCCACCCGCCCGGCGGGGACGTACGCCTCGACGCACTCCAGGAAGAAGTCCGTCAGGGCCAGCGACTTCGCGCGCACGGCCTCGATCGAGACCCCCTCCCAGACCTCCAGCGAAGCCTCCAGGGCCAGCATGGACAGGATGTCCGGGGTGCCGACCCGGCCGCGCACGGCGCCCTGCGCCGGTACGTAGTCGGGGGTCATGGCGAAGGGTTCGGCGTGCGAGGTCCAGCCGGGCAGCGGGGAGTCGAAGGCCTCCTGGTGGCGCCGGGCCACGTACAGGTAGGCCGGTGAACCGGGCCCGCCGTTGAGGTACTTGTACGTGCAGCCGACCGCGAGGTCCACGCCGTTCGCGTCCAGTTCCACCGGGAGCGCGCCCGCGGTGTGGCAGAGGTCCCAGACCGCGAGGGCGCCGGCCGCGTGCACGGCGGCGGTGAGGCCCGGCAGGTCGTGCAGCCGGCCCGACAGGTAGTCGGCGTGGTTGAGCAGCACTGCCGCCGTGCGCGGCCCGAGCACCGACGGGACCTCGCCGGGCTCCACCGCGACCACCTTCAGCCCCGTCATGCGGGCGGCCGACGCGGCGATGTAACCGTCCGTCGGGAAGGTGGTGGCGTCCACGACCAGTTCGTCGCGGCCCGCGCCGGCCGACGCCTCGACCAGCCGGGCCGCGCCCACCAGCGCCTTGAAGACGTTCACGCTGGTCGAGTCGCCGACGACGATCTGCCCCGGTGCCGCCCCGACCAGCGGGGCGATCCGGTCGCCGATCCGCTCGGGGGCCGTCCACCAGCCGCTCTCGTCCCAGGAACGGATCAGCAGCTCGCCCCACTCGCGGGACACGACGTCGGCGACCCGCCCGGGAACCCCGGCGGGCAGGGCCCCCAGCGAGTTCCCGTCCAGGTAGACCAGGCCGTCCGGCAGGGTGAAGCGCTCGCGGAGCTTGCCGAGCGCGTCCTCGGCGTCCAGGACTTCCGCCCGTATGGAAAGGGAGGCCGCGGTGGCTTCGGCGTTCACAGAGGTCTCAGACATGGCTGCGCGCCGTCCACAGCTCGGGGAACACGTTCTTCGCGGCGCGCTTCTCCAGCCACGACACGCCGGCCGAGCCGCCCGTGCCGGTCTTGGCGCCCATCGCGCGCCGGGTGGCGACCAGGTGGTCGTTGCGCCAGCGCCAGACCAGTTCGGCGACGTCGGTCAGGGCCTCGCCGAGCCGGACCAGGTCGGCCCGGTCCTGCGGCTCCGCGTAGAGGCCGGTCCAGACCGCCTCCACCTCCGGCGAGGACTCGTAGCGCCGGGACAGGTCCCGGTCCAGTACGGCGTCCGGCACCGGCAGGCCGCGGCGCGCCAGCAGGCGCAGCACCTCGTCGTAGAGGCTCGGCTCCTGGAGGGCCTTCTCCAGCTCCGCGTGGACGCGGGGCGCGCCGCGGTGCGGGACCAGCATGGACGCCGACTTCTCGCCGAGCAGGAACTCCATCCGGCGGTACATCGCGGACTGGAAACCGGAACCTTCGCCGAGGGCGGCGCGGTAGGAGTTGAACTGGCCCGGGGTGAGCTGGGCGAGCGGCCGCCAGGACTGGTTGAGGGCCTCCAGCTCGCGGACGGATCGTTTCAGCGCGTCCATCGCGACATCGAGCCGGTCCTCGCGCAGCGCGCGGGCCGCGGTCTCCCACTCGTGGACGATGACGGTGAACCACAGCTCCATCACCTGGGTCGTGACCAGGAAGACCATCTCGCCCGGGTCGTCCGAACGGGGGTGCTGGAGGTGGGTGAGGACGTCCGCCTGGACGTAGTCCTCGTACGGGGTAGTGCCCGCGAAGTCGAGGTTCGGGGTATCCGAACCGCCCACTCCGGAGGCATCAAGGGAATGCGACATCGCTGTCTCCTCGACACGAGCTTCCGGGTAGCGGTCCGCTCCTTCCTGACGGGAAAAGTGGAGCCCCGGTCCCCTGCCCGCATCATATGCCCGGGTTTTCGCAGAGGGACCATGTGAAGCCCGCCACTCTCGCCCCGTGCGGCACGGGGCCCCCGTACGGCACGGAGACCACTCCCGCCCGGCCCGTACGCAGCCCCTGCGTGCGCCGTATGCGCCCCGGACCGGGTCACGACACGGCCGGAGGCCGCGCATGCGAAGGCCGCGCACGCGCCGTACGCGCCCGCCGGCCGGCCGGCCCTACGTCGCCACCTCGTCCAGCGTGAAGAGCCCGCCGTCCGGGTCGCTCACCGTCACCCGGGTCGCCCCCTCCTCCTCGACCACCGTGCCGCCGTGCGCGTTCACCGCCGCCGTCGCCGCCACCAGGTCCGGCACCTTGAAGTGGACCAGCCAGCGGGGGCGCCGCTGCGGCTTGGGGGACGCCTGCTCCACCGGCCCGCTGTTCAGCCGGGCCACCGGCGTACCGCTGCGCCGCAGCACGACCTGGTCCTCCTCGTAGGACACGTCGCAGCATCCGGTCGGGTCGTCGACGGTCGCCCACTCCAGCACCTCGCCGTAGAAGAACGCGGCCTCGAACGCGTTGCGCGTGTGCAGTTCCAGCCAGGCCGGGGCGTCCTCGCCCACCCGCCACTGCTCCTCGATCGTGCCCTCCCAGAGCCCGAACACCGCGCCCTCCAGGTCGGTGGCGAGGGCCGCCCGGCCACGCGGCGGGTACGACACCGGCCCCACCCCGACCGTGCCGCCGCGCTCGCGGACCCGGGCCACGGCCTGATCCGCGTCGTCGACCGCGAAGTACGGTGTCCAGACCACCGGTACGGCGAGCTCCCCGGCCACCGCGCCGATGCCCGCGACCGGAACCCCGTTGTGCTCGGCCACCGAGAACGCCCGGCCGAAGGTGTCCCGGCGGAAGGTCCAGCCCAGCACCTCCCGGTAGAACCGCTCCGCGGTGTCCCGGTCGCGCGCCGTGAGACTCAGCCAGCACGGCGCACCCAGCGCGTCCGACGCCACCAGCACCATCAGGCCACCTCCTGCACCGCGAACGACATCACCAACGGCATCACGAACGGCATCACACCACCTCCAGCCTGCCTGGCGGTGGGTCCCGGGCGCCTGCCCGGGAGCACCGCGTCCGATGCCGGGACCGCGCTGGCAGACTGCGACCATGAGCATTCACCAGAACCTGCTCGGCGGGCCCGACCCGACCTACCTGCAGGAGAACACCGACGCGCAGAAGCTGCTTGCCGGGGGCGCGGCCCCCGCCGAGGTCGCCGCGCGCTTCCCCACCTACTCCCTCGCCTGGGCGGAGCTGGCCGAGGACGCCGCGAAGGCCGGCAGCACCGTGGAGTCCTACGCGTACGCCCGTACCGGTTACCACCGGGGCCTGGACGCGCTCCGCCGGTCCGGCTGGAAGGGCCACGGCCCGATCCCGTGGGAGCACGAGGCCAACCGCGGCTTCCTGCGCTGCCTCGCGGCCCTCGCCCGGGCGGCCGGCACCATCGAGGAGACCGAGGAGGCCGACCGCTGCCGGCAGTTCCTCAAGGACAGCAGCGAGACGGGCTACGCCGAGCTGCTCGGCGCCTGACCGGCGGGCGGGCCGGCCCACCGGCCGGCCCGCCACCGCATTCGCCCGGCCGACCCGGCCGACCCGGTCGTAGCCGCGACCGCCCGGCCGACCCGACCGCACGCGCGACCGTCCGGCCCGCAGGCCGTAAGCGGAACGCGATGCCCGCTCCCGGTGTGTGGGCTCCCCACCACCGGGGCCGTCAGGTCGGTGCCCGGCACACCTCCCCCCGCACGCCGGTCCGCAGGACCGTGGTGGTGCAGTCGAACAAGGGGGAATGTTCCGTGAGCACCATGACCGTCGCCGCGAGTACCGACACGAGTACCGGCGCGCCCTCGGGCGCGCTCCAGCGCCGCCGTCCGATCCTCCGCCGGGATCCGGCCCTCGACGTGGGCGAGGAACTCTGTGCGGCGGTCCTGGGCTCCCTGCGCCGCCGCGACCAGCGGGAGAAGGGCCGCCAGTACGTGCTGGGCCTGCTGGCCACCCGGGGCCGCAAGTCGATCCGGAACATCGCCACGCACACCGGCGGGGTGGGCGCCGAGCAGAGCCTCCACCACTTCATCTCCGACTCCACCTGGGACTGGCAGCCCATCCGGGCCGCCCTCGCCGAGTACCTGGGGCAGCTGTCCCCGCTCACCTCGTGGGTGGTCCAGCCGATGTCGATCCCCAAGGGCGGCGAGCAGTCGGTGGGCACGGGGCACCGCTTCGACCCGCACCGGGGGCAGATGTTCCGCGGCCAGCAGGCCTTCGGGGTGTGGTTCTGCTCCCCCGAGCTGACCACCCCCGCGGGCTGGCGGCTGTTCCTCCCCGAAGACGGCTCCGGAGGCACGCCGCACGCCGGTGTGGACTCCGGCGACCTGTCCTACGAGGAGTGCGCGGCCACCGCCGCGCTGGACATGGTCCGGCAGACGGGGCTGCCGGCCCGCCCGATCGTGCTCGACGTACGCGGCATCGGCACCCGGGCCACGATGAACCGGTTCACCGAGGCCGGTCTGCCCGTGCTCGCCCGGATCGACCCCGGCACCCGGCTGCTGGTCACCGACCCGGCACTGCCCGGGCACGGCGCCGGCACCCTGGCCGCGCGGGACGTGCTGCGCAACGTACGGGGGCTCCGGCTGCCGGTGAAGTGGGCCGATCCGCTGAGCCAGGGCCGGTGGCGCACCTCCTGGGTGTCCGCGGTGCGCGTGATGATGCCGGACCCGTCCCCCGCCCGGCGCCGCCACCTGATGCTGGTCGGGGACTGGGTCGACCCGACGCACCCGCCGGCCGAGCTGTGGATCACGGACATGCTGCGGCCGCCGGCGGCGGCCCTGCTGCGCATGACGAAGCAGACCCGGCGGGTCACCGAGGCGTCCCGGCAGAGCGCGCAGGAGATCGGCCTGCGGGACTTCTCCGGGCGTTCGCTGTCCGGCTGGCACCGGCACGTCACGATGGCCTCGGTGGCGCACGCGGCCCGCGCGCTGGCCGAGATCGAATAGCCCGTTCCGGTGAACCGGGGCCCGGTACCGGGCTCCGGCACCGGGTACCGGGCACCGATGCCAGGTCTGTGCCAGGCCCTGTGCCGTGCCGGGTGTCGTGCCCGGTGCGTGCCCGGCCCGGCCGGACCGGCGGGCCCCCTCAGCCGCCCGGGCCGCCCGGCCGGGCCTGGTGGCCGCGGTGCAGGGCCTCGCGGGTCCGCTGGAGCCGCAGCGCCATCTGGATCTCCAGGGCGCGGGCCGGCTTCTGCCAGTCCTCGCCCAGGAGCTCCCCGATCCGTTCCAGCCGCCGCGAGACGGTGTTGGGGTGGACGTGGAGCGCCTCTGCGGAGTGCATGGGGCTGCCGCCAGACTGGAAGTACGCCTCCAGCGTGCGGGTGAGCTCGGTGAGACGGGCGGCGTCGTACTCCAGGACCGGCCCGATCACCGAACGGACGAAGGCGTCCACGTCGTGGTCGGCGGAGAGCAGCAGGCCGACGAAGCCGAGGTCGCGCATGGAGGCCGTGCCGCCCGCCCCGTCCAGCGCGGTCAGCACCTCCAGACAGCGCACGGCCTCCTCGTAGGCCCGGGCCACCGAGGTGATCCCCGTGCCCGGTCCGGCGGCCCCGGTGGAGACGGGCCGGCCGAGCAGCGGGGAAAGCTCCGCCGAGGCCCGGCGGGCGACGGCCGAGGCGTCGGTACCGGGCAGCAGCAGCACCACGCAGCCGCGCCGGACCGTCCGCAGGCCGCCCTTGCGGTACGCGTAGGAGCCGGCCCAGGCCGCCGCCTTGCCCAGGTCCCCGCCCTCGGGGCGGGCCACCACCACCACGTGGGGGGCGTCGGGGTCCATGCCGAGCCGCACGGTCCGGTCCCGCAGACGGTCGTCCGCGTGCTGCACGTGCTCCGCGGGACCGGAGTGGTCGAGCAGCTCCTGCAGCAGTTCGTCGCGTACGGGGCGCTCCACGGCACCGGTGCCGCGCTGGATCAGCGTCAGCGAGGCCACCGACAGCGCGGCGAGCTCCAGCAGCCGTACGTCCTCCTCGGTGAGCGGCGCGGACGCGCGCAGCACCAGGACCCCGAGGTCCTCGGCCCCGGCGGTCACCGCGGCCACCCACACGTTTCCGGGAAGCCCGACCGGGCGGCCGGCGGTGTGCGCGCGGAGCGCGGCGCGGGCGACGGCCTCCTCGTCCGCGCCGGGCAGGTCGCCGGTCGCGGTGAGCGGCCGCCCGCCGGGGTCCCGCACCTGCAGTACGCCGTCCAGGGCGTCGGCGGCGGTCCGGGCAAGGGTGGCCAGGCCGGCCCCGTCGATCACCAGCCGGGCCAGCCGGGCCTGGCAGTCCCACAGGTGACGGATCCGGGTGAGGGCGGTGTTCGCGGTGGAGCCGAAGCGTTCCAGTTCGGCGGTCTCGGCCCGGTTCCGCTCGTCCCTGGCCGCCTTGTCCAGGGCCACGGCGGCCAGGTCGGCCAGCGGCAGCAGCAGTCCGATCTCGTCGGGGGTGAACGGGCGGGCGGTGCGGCGGGCGCCGTAGAGCACGCCCAGCACCACGTCGCCGTGCCGGATCGGGACCGCGGCGACGGCGCGGAGCCGCTCCTCGCGCACCAGCCCGTCGAGGCCGGGGCTGCGCGGGACGGCCGGGTCGGCGGTGTAGTCGGCGGTCCAGGCGGGGGCGCCGGCGCCCTGGCCGGTGCCGAGGTCCAGGCCCGAGTGGTAGGGGATGCTCTCGCCCTCGCTGACCCGCAGGCGGGAGCTGCCGTCGGGACGGGTGCAGCCGACCCAGACCATGTCGAGGTCGAGCAGCCGGCGGGCCCGGCGGGCGACCACCCGCAGCAGGGTGTCCGGTTCGCAGGGGCCGGCCAGGTCGTGCACCGTGTCGGTGAGCGCGCCCAGGGCGGCCTCGCGGCCGGCCAGCAGCGTGCGGGCCGACTCCAGGGCGTGGGCCAGCCGGTCACGTTCGGCCCGGTCCACGGATCCTTCGGACAGCTCGGGCAGGTCGGACGACCTTGTGGTGGCCGCAGTGGTCGTGGTGGCCGCGACTGCCGGAGCGGCGGCCCCCGCCGCCGTCACGGCGCTCGGCGCCGTGCTCGTCACCGCCGCCGTCACCCCCGTCGTCACCGCAGCCCTGGTCCCCTCGGCCGGATGCGCCGTTTCCATGCCCCCGCTCCCCGTTCTGTCCCCCCGTTCCATGGCATGGCCACGGAAATCAGTCCGTCGAACGTAGGTTGCTCACGCGGCGTGGTCAAGTGGGGACTCAGCGGGGGCAGATGGCCGGTTCGGGGCGCAGGGCCGCGGGGTCCGAGGGGTCTTCGCGGGGGTCCCGGAGGGCGAGCGCCACCAGGGCGCCCAGGCGGCGGACGGAGTCCAGTGCGTCCTCGTTGGCGCACGCGGAGTACCAGCCGGGCAGCGGGCCGGGCTTGATGCGGCGCATCCCGAGCCGCCGCACGGACGGTGCGGCGGCGGGCGCCCCGTCGAGGAAGAGCGAGGCGGGCTTGCCCCGCCACGCCGCGGGGCGGGCCTCGGCCGCGTCCGGGAGCGGCGCCCCCAGGACGTATCCGTCGGCGGATTCGAGCACGGCCCATTGCGCCTCGTCGATGCCCTCGGCACCGATCAGGACGCTCCGCACACCGGACTCGGCGACCCCGTCGCGGGCCGCGAAGGCCAGCGGGGAGGCGCTGCCCTGCGGGCCGTTGTGGACCACCGCGATCAACGGCGTCTTCCGTGCCATCCGTTCCGTTCCTCGCCGCTTCGGCCGGAGCCGGTCAGCCCCCAGCCGGAGTCGTCTGCGAAGCCGCCCATAGCGCATGCACCTCGATTCGCATAGAAAGATATCCGCCGAATTTTCCGATCTCCAGCCCCTCGACACGGCTTGTCAACTCACCGCACCTCCCGGCAACCGATCGTGTGCGTACCGGAATTGACTGTTCGTCGGCACAGTCGGGGCAGCGCCGCGCGCTCCGCACCCCGCTCAGACGACCGCACCGCGCAGCAGGGCCCGCCGCACGTCCCGGTCGGCGCCCGGGCCGCCCGGCCCGGAGCCGGCGCCGCCGAGCACGTCGGCGAGTTCGCGGTGGGTCTCCAGGGCCTTGCGGACCCCGCCCGTGCGCAGTTCGGTACGGAGCTCGCGGTACCGGCCGAGTGCCAGCTGGGCCTCCACCCACTGCGTCAGGACCGAGCGCCGGGTCCGCTCCAGCCCGTCGATCCGCTCGGTGAGCCGGGGGCCGGCCGTGATGCCGTCGAAGGCCGGCCCCCGCCACAGTCCGAGCGCCCCCCGGAGCCGCCGGGCCGCGGCCTCGAAGTCGCCCCGGGCCATGGCGCGGTAGCCGGCCCCGGCGTCCCGGGCGAACTCGTCCAGGTCGCTCCGGCCGCCCCCGGTGTCGAGCAGGTACCCGCCGGGGCGTGAGACCAGCACGGCTTCCGGGGTGCGGCGGCCACGCGGGTCCGCGGCGCCGGCCAGCAGGTCGCGCAACTGGCGCACACAGGCGTGGAGGACGGTGCGGGTGCGCTCGGCCGGGGTGCGGACGGCGAGTTCCCCGGCCAGCACCGAGGCGGGGACGAGCTGGTCGGCGTAGGCGACGAGCACCGCGAGGACCTGCCTGGCGTGCGGGGTGGCCGGGGCGAGCGGTACGCCGTTCTCCCTGACCCGCAGCCCTCCGAGCACTTCGATGTCCACGGCCCTCCCCCCGGCGCGCGCCCCGGACGCGCTCCTCGACAGATGCTTCCCGACGGACACTCCCCCGCGGACGCGTCCGATCCACGCTCACCGATAAAAAAGAATAGCGCTATCTTTTTTCCCAGAACATACCCATCATCCGGATTTCGGACATTGAGGACAAGCGCCAGGGTCATTCACCGGCCTGCGATACCGGCAGGTCCGCTCCGCAGCCGCACGAGCGCGCACCGTCCGCCCCTTCCGACGCTCCCGCCCCTGCCACCTCTCCCGACCTGTCCGCCCCGTCCGCCCCGTCCGGCCCGTGCAGGGCGCGCGCGCCGCGGCCGGGAGCGGTGTCCAGCCGGACCGCCACCGCCGGCAGCACCAGGCTGGGCACGACCGAGGAGTAGAACGCCGACACCTCCCGCTCCAGGTCCAGGCCCAGGGTCTGCGCCATGATGTGGAGCCCGGTGAAGGATCCGACGACCGTGCGCGCGGACTGCGCCGGGTCCACGTGCGCGAGCAGCTCGCCCCGGGCCTTGGCCCCGGCCAGCAGCCCGGTGTGCAGGTCGATCCAGTCCCGGTACGGGGCCGCCCGGTCCAGGCCGCGCCCGCCGCGCTCCAGGGCCAGCCGCGCCCGGCCGCGCAGCAGTACGTCACGGCGGAGCCGGTGCGAGAAGACCATCCCCACGTCGACGAACTCCTGGACCCTGAACTCCTGCGGCACGTACGCCGGCCCGAGGTCCGGCTCGGTCTCCATGACGGCCTGGGCGAGCTCCTCCTTGGAGCCGAAGTGGAAGTACAGCGCCCCCTTGGTGACCCGGGCGAGGGAGACGATGTCGGAGAGCTTCGCCGCCTCGTAGCCGCGCTCCTCGAAGACCAGCGCGGCCGCCTCCAGGACGGCCTGCCGGGTCCGCACGGCCCTGTCCTGCCTGGCCTGGGGTCGTTCCGTACTCATGTGCCGTAGGTCCCTCTCCACACCGCGGCCAAATACATACCTGGAGGTATGATTTCACACGCGGCGCGGCCCGGAACCCTGCACTTCCTGCCCGATTCCGGCCCCCCGAGCGGCATTTGGGCTCGCAGATGAGGCGGAATCCTTTCCATCCGAGTGGCTGGCAAACCCTGGAGTATGTTTCACTTGGATCATGAAGGAAAGCGGAAGGGCCCTGTCCCGCCCGTCGGGGGACAGGCGGGCCAGGGCCCTCTCGTGTACGGCTGCACAGGGCGGCTGACGCCGCCTCGGCGGGTTACTTCAGCTTGGTGCCGGTGGAACGCAGGTTCGCGCAGGCCTCGGTGACGCGCGCGGCCATGCTCGCCTCGGCCAGCTTGCCCCAGGTCCGCGGGTCGTAGGTGGACTTCTTGCCGACCTCGCCGTCGACCTTCAGCACACCGTCGTAGTTCTTCAGCATGTGGTCCGCGACCGGGCGGGTGAAGGCGTACTGGGTGTCGGTGTCCAGGTTCATCTTCACGACGCCGTTCTCCAGCGCGGTGGCGATCTCCTGCTCGGTGGAGCCGGAGCCGCCGTGGAAGACGAAGTCGAACGGGCTGGTCTTGCCGTACTTCTCGCCCACGCCCTGCTGCAGGTCCTTCAGCAGCTCGGGACGCAGGACCACGTTGCCCGGCTTGTAGACGCCGTGCACGTTGCCGAAGGAGGCGGCCAGCAGGTAGCGGCCCTTCTCGCCCAGGCCCAGGGCCTCGGCGGTGCGGATCGCGTCCTCGACGGTGGTGTACAGCTCGTCGTTGATCTCGTGGGTGACGCCGTCCTCCTCGCCACCGGTCGGGGTGATCTCGACCTCAAGGATGATCTTGGCGGCGGCGGCGCGGGGCAGCAGCTCCGCGGCGATCGCCAGGTTGTCGGCCAGCGTCTCGGCGGAGCCGTCCCACATGTGCGACTGGAACAGCGGGTTGCGGCCGGCCTTGACGCGCTCCTCGGAGACGGCGATCAGCGGGCGGACGTAGCCGTCCAGCTTGTCCTTGGGGCAGTGGTCGGTGTGCAGCGCGATGTTGACGTCGTACTTGGCGGCGACGATGTGCGCGAACTCGGCCAGGGCAACCGCGCCGGTGACCATGTCCTTGCTGTGCTGGCCACCCAGGAACTCCGCACCACCCGTGGAGATCTGGATGATGCCGTCGCTCTCGGCCTCCGCGAAGCCGCGCAGTGCAGCGTGCAGGGTCTGGGAGGAGGTCACGTTGATGGCCGGGTAGGCGAACTTGCCTGCCTTCGCCCGGTCGAGCATCTCGTTGTAGACCTCGGGAGTTGCGATGGGCATCTGTCCGCTCCTTGGATGTGCGGGAGTGTCTGATTACTGGCCCTGACCTGGGGGCGACGTCGCCGTCGGGGCTATCTTTCCAGACTCCGCCGGACAGTCGACCCCGCAGTGGCGGAGTGTTTCACGTGAAACACTCCGCCACCGAAACGAAACAGCAGGTCAGGCCCGGTACTCCGGCCCCCACGGCGGGCACCGCCGGTGGCCGGTACCGCACGGACCCGCGCGGACGGACCCGGGCGCGCACGGGCCCGCAGGCGGATCAGGCCAGGCCGAGGTCGTCCAGCTGGTACCCGGTCAGGTACGTCAGGCCGGCGTCGGCGATGGCACCGGCGGCCCCGCGGTCCACGATCGTGGCGACGGCGACGACCTCGCCGCCGGCCTCACGGACCGCCTCGACGGCGGTCAGCGGGGAACCGCCGGTGGTCGAGGTGTCCTCGACCACCAGGCAGCGGCGGCCCTTGACGTCGGTGCCCTCGATACGGCGCTGCATGCCGTGCGCCTTCTGCGCCTTGCGGACGACGAAGGCGTCCAGACGGGAACCGCGCGCGGCGGAGGCGTGCAGCATGGAGGTCGCGACCGGGTCGGCACCCAGGGTCAGGCCGCCGACGCAGTCGTAGTCCAGGTCCTTGGTCAGGTCGAGCATGACCTGACCGACCAGCGGGGCCGCCTCGCCGTCGAGGGTGATCCGGCGGAGGTCGATGTAGTAATCGGCCTCGAGTCCCGAGGAGAGGATCACCTTGCCGTGGACCACGGCCTTGTCCTTGATCTGCTGAAGAAGCTCACCACGCACGTCACTCATGGTGATGAGCTTAGGCCCTGTCCGTTCGGCTCCAGGTCCAGGTGGTCGTGATCTCCAGCGGGTCGACCGGGGTGACGAGCCGGGGCAGGGTGTTCAGCCCGTTCGGCGGGCCGCTCTGCGGCTCGACGCACACGGCCTCGGGCTGCTCGTCGTACACCACCACCCATTCGGTGCGGCTGGTGATCCTCAGCTCCAGGGCTCCGGGCCAGGTCAGGGTGACGTCCACCCCGTACGGCATGCCGAAGCAGTCGTCCCAGGGACCGGGACGGGGGTCGATCCGGCGGCCGGTGGGGAGGTGGTCGTCACCGCGCTCCTCCTGCCACTCGGGGTCGAAGGTCAGCCGTACGTCCTCCCCGCCGTCTCCGAGGTTGCGGCGGAACCAGGGGTGCCAGCCGGCCTGGGCCGGGAAGGAGTCCCCGTAGGTCTCGACGCCCATGCCCAGGGTGAGCGAGGACTCGGTGAGCTCGAAGGTCTGCGTGACCCGGCCGGGGTAGGGCCAGGGCTCGGCCAGGTCGTAGACGAAGGCGGCCTCCGTCCGGTCCACCCGGGCGGTCTTCCAGGCCGCGTCACGGCCGAAGCCGTGGATGGCGTGGGGCGGTGCGTTCACCGGCATCTGGTGGCGCACTCCGCCGTTGCGGAACTGCCCGAGCTCGATCCGGCCGCACCAGGGGACCATCGGGAACACACCGTACGTCTCACCCTGGCGCAGCAGCTCCGTGCCGTCGATGCGGAGGCTGCTGATGCGGCAGCCGTTTTCCTGGTCGACGGTCACTTCGGCACCGCCGGCGCTGAGTTGCGTAGTCATGCGGTCGAGCCTAGGGGGTGACCTGCGGATCGGGCCGGATCGGCGGGCGGCGTCGGGGGCGGTGGTCAGGTGCGGCCGGGCGGGGGGCCGGGCGGGGCGGCGGTCAGGTACGGCGGCGCAGGGCGCGGCCGACGACCACGGCACCGGCGAGGGCGAGTGCCGCGGCCGGCGCGAGCCAGCGAAGGCTCGCTCCGGGCACGGTGGCGTCCGGTGCGGGGACCGGGGCGTAGCGGCCGCGCGGGGGTGCGTGGTCGACCTCCTCGGCGCTCCGGCCGATCATCGTGCGGCGGGCGTGGGCGGCCTCGGCGGGGGGACGGACGGGTTCGCCGAAACCGCCCGGGAACTCGTCCTCCCGGAACGGGTCGTGGGAGCGGTCCCGGGACGGGTCCGACGACGGGTCGGAGGACGGGTCCAGGGACGGGGGCGGGACTTCCGCGTCGAAGACGGAGGGCGGTTCCGTGCCGGTGCCGGTGTTGGTGTCGGTGCCGGTGCCGGTGTTGGTGTCGGTGTCGGTGCCGGTGTTGGGCTTGTGGCCGGGGTCCTGGGCGCCGTCGGGGTCCTGGGCTTCCGGGGCCGCCGTCGCGGTGGCGGACAGTTTGGCCGAGGCCCGGTCCAGGAGCCGGTGCACGGCCGTGGCCAGGGCCTCCGGGTCGAAGGCGGCGGCGCGGCCGTCGGCGGTCGCGGTGGCGCTGAAGTCCAGGCGGGTGCCGTCCTCGGCGGGGGCCAGGCGCAGGGTGAGGGCGAACTTCACCGTGCCGGTACCGCGGGCTTCGGTGCCTTCGCCGTCGATCGTGAAGGTGTCCTCGTCCTGTTCGGTGAGGGTCAGGGCGCCCCGGTAGGTCACGGTATTGCCGCCGACCCGCAGGCGCAGCCGGCCTCCCAGGGGGCCGCCGGGGGCGGAGCCGGCGTCGTGCTGGAGGCCGGGGACGCAGCGGGCGAGGTGGGTGGGGGCTCGCAGCACGGTGCGGAGGGCGGAGGCTTGGACCGGGACGAAGACCTGATGCTCCATGGGGTCGAGCGTAGCGGGGTGGGGGCGGGTTGCACCCGGTGCGGTTGGCTGCGCCTTGCCCTGGCCGGGCGGGCGGGCGGGGGTGCCCGGGCCCGGCGGGGCGGGGCGGGGCGCCGGGGGCCGCGTGTCCGCTGGGTGGGGTGCCAGGGCTCGGCCGGGCCGGGGGGTGGGGAGCTGCGCTGCGCGGAGCCGGGGTGCCGTGTGCCCACCCTCCCCCAAGCTCTCGACTTCGCTCGAGCAGGGGGGACCCCCATCGCCCTGCGGCACGCCTGCCCACACGGCGGCACACCCGCCCACACGGCGGCGCACCCGCCCACACACGCGGCGGCGCAGACCGGGCGCCCGCCCGGGCCGCGGTCAGCGGTAGCGGGGGTGGGGGAGGGTGGACGGGGGAAGGTTCCGGATGCGGAGGCGGGCGGTGTCGTGGGCGGCGGCGCGGAGGGCCGGGGTGGTGAGGGAGCGCAGGCTCGCTTCGGGGCCGACGCGGAGTTCCGGGGTGTGGCCCGGGGCCGCCAGGACGAAGCCCCAGTCCTGCGGCGAGGCCTCGGCACGGCCGGGCGTGCGGTCCGGGCCCGCGGGGAAGCCTGAGAGCCGGCCGCCCGCCGTGTAGGGGACGGTGCGCAGCCCGGCGGCGCTGAGCGTGGCCTCGACCGTCCAGTACGTGCGCGGTCGCACGGACGGGGAACCGGCGTGGACGGCGATCCGGCCGCCGGGGCGGAGCGCCCGTGCGGCCAGCCCGTAGAACTCCTGCGAGTACAGCTTGGTGCTGGGGGTGATGCCCGGGTCCGGCAGGTCCGAGACGATCACGTCGTAGCGTCCGTGCGCGCGCGGATCACGGAGGAAGCGGAACGCGTCCGAGTTGCTCACCCGGACGCGCGGGTCGGCGTACGCCCGGCCGTTGAGGGCGGACAGCATCGGGTCGGTGCGGGCCAGTCGCACCACCCCGGGGTCGAGCTCCACCACGGTGACCGCCTCCACGTCGCGGTAGCGCAGGACCTCCCGGGCGGCCAGGCCGTCGCCGCCGCCGAGGACGAGGACCGTCGCGTGCGGCCCCTGCATCGCGGGGTGCACGAGCGCCTCGTGATAGCGGTACTCGTCGTAGCCGCTGACCCGGAGCCGGCCGTCGAGGTACAGGTCGAGCGAGCGCGGCGAGCCGCTGGCGGGCCCGGTGACCACCAGTTCCTGCAGGCCGGTCTGCACCGCGACCCGCACCTCGCCGCCGTAGACCGCGTTCCGCGCGACCCGCTCGAAGTCCTCCGCGAGGACGGCGGCCGAGGCGAGGACGGCGAGGACCGTCACGTTCGCCGCCATCAGCAGCCAGCACGTCCGCCGGCTCAGGTCGCGGCGGAACAGCCACAGCACCAGCGCCCCGCCGGCCGCCGCGTTGACCATGCCGGTGAGCATCGCCCCGGTCAGCTGGCCGAGCAGGGGCAGCAGCAGGAACGGAAAGGCCAGGCCGCCGACGAGCGCGCCGACGTAGTCCGCCGCGAACAGGTCCGCGACCGCGCCGCCCGCGTCCTGCCGCCGGATCCGCTGGATCAGGGTCATCAGCAACGGGATCTCCGCACCGATCAGTACGCCGATGGTCAGCGAGAACGCCACCAGGGCCGGGCGGGACTCCCCCAGCCAGGCGAAACTCGCGTACAGGGCGGTCGCCGACATCCCGCCGACCAGCGCCAGGGCCGCCTCCACCGCGATGAAGCCGGCGGCGGGCGCCCCGCGCAGGCGTTTGGCGAGCAGCGAGCCGACGCCCATGGCGAAGACCATCACCGACAGCACGACGGACGCCTGGGTGACGGAGTCGCCGATCAGGTAGGAGGCGAGGGCGAGCAGCTCCAGTTCGTACACCAGCCCGCAGGCGGCACAGACGAACACGGTGGCCAGGACGAGCAGTCGGCCGGTCCGGGGCCGCACGGGCAGGGTGGCCGGACGCATTGCCGCGCGCCTCGGCTCCGGCGCCGGGAGCACCCCGCCCGGGGCGGAACGGTCGATCATGCAGCGAACCGTACGTCACGCCGCGCACACATCCCGTCACCCACATGGGTGCAACCGATGCGCTCGTACGGGCAGTTGGAGTAACCACGCAGAAACGATCGCGCACTACAGCGCGGGTGCCGCCATCCGTACACCCACCCTGGTGCGGGTGGCCACCAACTGGCCCTCCTGCGGGTACGCGTGCCAGGTGCGCCACCGCACCTGTCCCTCGTGGCGCTGGGCGAGCAGTGCGGTGAACGCGTGCGGGCTGCCCGGAAAGGTGCCGGCCAACCCGTTCGGGTGATCGGCCACCAGGGCGAGCAGTTCCTGGGCGCGGCCGGCGAAGGACCCCCGCGAGAGGGTCTCCACGCGGGCGGCGAACTCGTACTCCCAGTCGCCCACGCGCTTGGCGACCCCGAGCGGCAGCGGGGTGCTGCTGCCGGGGATGCAGGCGACCGTCTCCGAGCAGAGCACCTCGCCCTCCTCCAGCAGCACCTGGTGGGAGGCGCCGAGCAGGCGCAGCTCCACCTTCGCGCCGGCCAGTTCGAGGTTCAGTACGGCCAGGGCGGGCAGCCGGTCCCGGCCCAGCGCCCAGGCGAGATCGGCGGCACGCGTGTCGGTGTAGGTGGTCTGGAGGGTCGTGAGCATGAGTCGGCTCCGCAAACGCGCGAGGGAGAGGGGCCGGTCCCCTGCCCCAGCCGGAACGCGTGCGTGGGGGTGCGGGTCACCGGCTCGGGTCCACAGGGAGTCCCGGGCGGTCCGGGGACTGGTCTACTCAACCGAGGGAATCATGAAGGGCACGGCACTCACAGCGTTTTTACCCAACTTGCTGGGGTTTACATCCCTCCGGGGGCTACCCAGTTCACGTGTTCAACGGGAAGGCCCAACGCGAGGGTGTCCGACGGAAGTTACCCCCCACCGGACACCTCGGCGCACACCCCGCCGGACACCCCCGTCACGGCGGCTCCGGCCGCCCGCGCGTCAGCTTCCGCCGCCGCAGCCGCCCCCGCCGCCACCTCCTCCACAGCCCCCGCCGCCGCCCCCGCCTCCGCAGGAGGAAGAGGATCCGCCGCAGGAGGAGAAGGAGCCGCCGCAGGACGTACCCGAACCGCTGTCGCCCGAAGCCCAGCGGGAGTGGCGCGAACCGCGCCGCGCGTGGTGCCGGTTCCGCGTCCCGGAGCGGACGGCGATCCCCACCACGCCGAAGAACACGATCAGGACGAACGCTGAAAAGAAGATGGTCTCGAACACTGTTCTCGCCCTCCTCCGGACGCCCCGGTCCCCCGGGGTGCGGGGTCCCCCGCCCCGCGTGAAAGGGGGATGCCCGCGGCCCGCCCGGGCCAAAGCACACTTGAGCAAGTCCAGAGGTTCCCCGGAGGATGGCGGACATGAGCGCACCCGTGGGCGGCAGCCGCCCCTACCTCAACCGCCGCCTGGCCGCCTTCGGTACGACCATCTTCGCGGAGATGTCGCAGCTGGCCACCCGGACCGGGTCGATCAATCTGGGTCAGGGCTTCCCCGACACCGACGGCCCCGCCGAGATCGCCGAGGCGGCCGTCCGGGCCGTCCGCGAAGGCCTCGGCAACCAGTACCCGCCGGGCCCCGGCATCCCGGAGCTCCGTACCGCGATCGCCGCCCACCAGCAGCGCTTCTACGGACTCTCCCACGACCCCGACACCGAGGTGCTGGTCACCGCCGGCGCGACCGAGGCCATCGCCGCCTCCCTGCTGGCCCTCCTCGAACCGGGCGACGAGGTCATCGCCCTCGAACCCTTCTACGACTCCTACGCGGCCTGCATCGCGATGGCCGGCGCGACCCGCGTCCCCGTCACCCTCCGTCCCCGCGACGGCGCTTTCGCCCTCGACCTCGACGAACTGCGCGCCGCCGTCACCCCGCGCACCCGCCTGCTGCTCCTGAACACCCCGCACAACCCGACCGGTGCGGTGCTCGGCCCCGCCGACCTCGCCGCGATCGCCGGGCTGGCCGTCGACCGGGACCTGCTGGTGGTCACCGACGAGGTGTACGAGCACCTGGTCTTCGAAGGCACCCACGTGCCCCTCGCGAGCCTGCCCGGCATGCGCGAACGCACCGTCACCATCTCCTCCGCCGGCAAGACCTTCTCCTTCACCGGCTGGAAGGTCGGCTGGCTGACCGCCTCCCCCGCCCTGGTCTCGGCGGTGCGCTCGGCCAAGCAGTTCCTCACCTACGTCTCCTCCGGCCCCTTCCAGTACGCCATCGCCGAGGCCCTGGCCCTCCCGGACGACTACTACGACGGCTTCCGCGCCGACCTCGCGCACAAGCGGGACGTCCTCGCCTCCGGGCTGCGGGAGGCCGGCTTCGAGGTCTACCGGCCGCAGGGCACGTACTTCATCACCACCGACATCGCCCCGCTCGGGGAGAAGGACGGCCTCGCCTTCTGCCGCGCCCTCCCGGAGCGCTGCGGGGTCGTCGCGATCCCCAACGCGGTCTTCTACGACGACCGGGAGGCCGGCCGGACCCAGGTCCGCTGGGCCTTCTGCAAGCGCACCGAGGTATTGGAGGAGGCGGTCCACCGCCTGCGACGACTGTGACCGCGACGGGGGAGATAACCGGCGCCGTCCCGACCGGACGGCGCCGCGGGGGGAACGGGGACGGCACGGGCGTCACGGTGCCCGCGGGGGTGTTCGCCGTGGCGGTGTTCGCCGCGGTGCGCGCCGGCGGGGTGCTGCTGGTGGCCGTGTCCGCGTGGTGGTCCGGGAAGGACCCGGTGGCCGTGCTCGGCACGTCCTGGGACTCGGTCTGGTACATCGGGATCGCCGAGCACGGGTACGGGCGCACCCAGGTGTGGGTGGACATCGGGTCGGTGCAGAGCGATCTGGCGTTCTTCCCGCTGTACCCCGGGCTGATGCGGCTGCTGTCCGGGCTGCTGCCCTGGGTGGGTCCGGCGGGTGCCGGACTGCTGCTGGCCTGGGCGGCGGCGGTGGCCGGTGCCGTCGGGGTGTACCGGGTCGGGGAGCTGGTGGCCGGCGCCCGGGCCGGTGTCCTGCTGGTGGTGCTGTGGGGGGTGCTGCCGCACTCGGTGGTCCTCGCCGTCGCCTACACCGAGGCGCTGCTGGCGGCGCTGGCCGCCTGGGCGCTGTACGCCGTGTTGCGCGGGCGCTGGCTGTGGGCGGCCGGGCTGGCGGTACTGGCCGGGGTCACCCGGCCGAACGGGATAGCGGTGGCAGTCGCGGTGTCGGTGGCGGCGGGGTACGAGCTGCTGCTGAAGCCGGACGCGCCGGCCCGGGTGTGGGCGGCGGGGCTGCTGGCGCCTGCGGGCTGGACGGCGTACCTGCTGGCCGTGGGGGTGCGGCGGGGTGATCCGCTGGGCGGCTACTTCGCGGTGCAGCGGAGCTGGGGCTCGTACTTCGACTTCGGCCGGGGTGTCGCCGGGTCCGTCGGGCGGGTGCTGACCAAGGGGACGCCACTGGTCACCACTCTGGTGCCGGTGGTGATCCTGGTGGCGCTGGTGCTCGCGGTCCTGCTGGTGCGCAGCCGGTCGCCGCTGCCGCTGCTGGTCTACACGGGGGTGCTGCTGGTGATCACGCTCGGCGGGGCCGGGTTCTTCGAGTCCAAGCCCCGCTTCCTGCTGCCCGCGTTCCCGCTGCTGCTGCCGGCGGCGGCCGCACTGGCGCGAGCCCGGCCGCGGACGGCGGTCCTGGTGACCGCCGCCCTGGCCGGGCTCTCGTACGGCTACGGGACGTACCTGGTACTGGCCGCCCCGCTGCCGCTCTGAGGTGCTTCCGGGTGACGGCGCCGACTACTCGGCGTCGTCACCCTTGTCCTCGCCGTCGGCGGAGTCGATCTCCTTCTCCAGGCCGAGCTGCTCGACGAGCCAGTTGTCGAACTCGATGGACGCGCGGACCCAGCTGACCGTGGAGGAGACGAAGTGCTCCAGGGCCACGCCGGTGCCGATCAGCATCTGGCCCTCACCGATCAGACGGACGGAGCCGTCGTCGTGGGTGTGGGTGTAGACCTTGGGCCACAGGGTCCGGCGGTTCCAGTCGTCGATCGACTCGAGCAGCTGGGGCTTCTCTTCGAGCGCGTGCGGGCGGTCGTAGAAGGTCCGCACCGAGAAGACCTTCTGCTCGCCCTCGCCGCGGAACATGAAGTAGGTGCGGAACTCCTCCCACGGCGCCGCGAGGTCACCCTCGTCGTCGATGACGTACTTGAGCTCCATCTGGTCCAGCAGCTGCTTGACCAGGTCCTGGTCGGGGACGACGGGGCCCGCCGGTCCTGTGGGCTGCGGTTCGGGCTGCCCCCCGAAGTTCGGAATCGAGGCCGGGTCGATGCTCACCGTGTTTTTCCCTTCGTGCGGATGCAGTCATCCTCCCCCATGGCTCCTACCCCGTGGCAAGCCCCGCACCGGCCGATCAGCTCCGGGCGGACACGATCCACCCGGTGCCGGTCGTACGAAGCTACTGCGCAGCCCCGTTGCAGACGTCTGCGAGACGTCTCACAGACGTCTCGCAGACCTGTCGCAGACCTCTCGCAGGCCCGGCCGCAGACCCGTCTCCGGCCCTACAGGGCCTTCCCGACCAGCAGGTCGTCGCCCGCGACGTCGACCCGGACGGTGTCCCCGTCCCGGACCTCGCCGGCCAGGATCTCCCTGGCCAGCCGGTCGCCGACGGCCGTCTGGATCAGGCGGCGCAGCGGGCGGGCGCCGTAGGCCGGCTCGTTGCCCTTGTCCGCCAGCCAGGCCAGCGCCTCCGGGGTGACGTCCAGGGTGAGGCGGCGGTCGGCCAGGCGCTTGGCGAGGCGCCGCACCTGGAGTTCGGCGATGTGCGCGAGCTCGTCCCGGCTGAGTGCCGAGAACACCACGATGTCGTCGAGGCGGTTGAGGAACTCGGGCTTGAAGGTGGCGCGTACCACCTCCAGGACCTTGTTGCGCGTCTGCTCCCCGTCGGCCGCGGGGTCGGCGAGGCTGTGTTCGACCAGATACTGGCTGCCCAGGTTCGAGGTCAGGATCAGGATGGTGTTCCGGAAGTCCACCGTCCGGCCCTGGCCGTCGGTGAGCCGCCCGTCGTCCAGCACCTGGAGCAGGACGTCGAAGACCTCCGGGTGGGCCTTCTCCACCTCGTCCAGCAGGATCACCGAGTACGGGCGCCGCCGGACGGCCTCGGTCAGCTGGCCGCCCTCCTCGTAGCCCACGTAGCCGGGCGGGGCGCCGACCAGCCGGGCCACGCTGTGCTTCTCCCCGTACTCCGACATGTCGATGCGGACCATGGCCCGCTCGTCGTCGAACAGGAAGTCGGCGAGCGCCTTGGCCAGCTCGGTCTTGCCGACACCGGTCGGGCCGAGGAAGAGGAAGGAGCCGGTCGGCCGGTCGGGGTCGGCGATGCCCGCGCGGGTGCGGCGGACCGCCTCGGAGACCGCGCGTACGGCCTCGGTCTGGCCGATCAGGCGGCGGCCCAGCTCCTGCTCCATGCGCAGCAGCTTCTGGGTCTCGCCCTCCATCAGCCGGCCCGCCGGGATACCGGTCCAGGCGGCGACCACCTCGGCGATGTCGTCCGGTCCGACCTCCTCCTTGACCATGGTGTCCTTGGCGGCCGCGGCCGCCTCCTGCTCGGCCTCGGTGGCCTCCGCCAGCTCGCGCTCCAGGGCGGGGATCTCCCCGTACAGCAGCTTGGAGGCGGTGTCGAAGTCTCCGTCGCGCTGTGCCCGTTCGGCCTGGCCGCGCAGCGCGTCCAGGCGCTCCTTGAGCTCGCCGACCCGGTTGAGGGACTGCTTCTCCTTCTCCCAGCGGGCGGTCAGGCCGCGCAGCTCCTCCTCCTTGTCGGCGAGGTCCCTGCGGAGCTTCTCCAGCCGCTCGACGGAGGCCGGGTCGGACTCGTTCCGCAGGGCCAGCTCCTCCATGCGCAGCCGGTCCACCGCGCGCTGGAGCTCGTCGATCTCCACCGGGGAGGAGTCGATCTCCATGCGCAGCCGGGAGGCGGCCTCGTCGACCAGGTCGATCGCCTTGTCGGGGAGGAAGCGGGAGGTGATGTAGCGGTCGGAGAGGGTGGCCGCGGCGACCAGCGCGCTGTCGTTGATCTGCACCTTGTGGTGGGCCTCGTAGCGGCCCTTGAGCCCGCGGAGGATCGCGACGGTGTCCTCCACGGTCGGCTCGGCGACCAGAACCTGCTGGAAGCGCCGCTCCAGCGCGGGGTCCTTCTCGATCCGCTCGCGGTACTCGTCCAGGGTGGTCGCGCCGACCATCCGCAGTTCGCCTCGGGCCAGCATCGGCTTGAGCATGTTGCCGGCGTCCATGGCGGAGTCGCCGCCGGCGCCCGCGCCGACGACCGTGTGCAGCTCGTCGATGAAGGTGATGATCTGCCCGTCGCTGGACTTGATCTCGGCGAGGACGGTCTTGAGCCGCTCCTCGAACTCGCCCCGGTACTTGGCGCCGGCCACCATCGCGCCGAGGTCGAGGGAGACCAGGCGCTTGTTCTTCAGGGATTCCGGGACGTCGCCCTTCACGATGCGCTGGGCGAGGCCCTCGACCACGGCCGTCTTGCCGACGCCGGGCTCGCCGATCAGCACCGGGTTGTTCTTGGTGCGGCGCGACAGCACCTGCACGACCCGGCGGATCTCGTGGTCGCGGCCGATCACGGGGTCGAGCTTGCCGTCGCGGGCCGCGGCGGTGAAGTCGGTGCCGAACTTCTCCAGGGCCTTGTACTGGCCCTCGGGGTCGGGGGTGGTCACCCGCCGTCCTCCTCGTACGTTCTCGAAGGCGTCGAGCAGCTTCCTCGCGCTCGCGCCCTGCTGCGACAGGAGCTCGCCGGCGGCGCCCCCCTTGGCGGCGGTCGCGATGAGCAGGTGCTCGGTGGACAGGTACTCGTCGCCGAGCTTGCCGGCCCGTTCGTCGGCCTCGGCGAGTACGGCGAGCAGGTCGCGGGACGCCTGCGGCGGGGCCACGGTGGACCCGGTGACGCTGGGCAGGCCGGCCAGGATCCGCTCGGCGCCGGTGCGTACGGCGGCCTGGTCGGCCTCGACGGCGGCCAGCAGGTCGATGATGTTCTCGTTGTCCTGGCCGGTGAGCAGGGCCAGCAGCAGGTGGGCCGGGGTCAGGTCCGGGTTGCCGTCCTTCACGGCCCTGCTGGTGGCGGCGTTGAGCGCGTCCCGGCTCTTGTTGGTCAGCTCGGCGTCCACGTGCGGCTTCTCCTCTCCGTCTCCGTACAGATACTGACAAGGTCAACGTGCACAAAGTTGAGTCTATTCCACTCAAGATGGTTCCGGTGCCGTCACGTACGCTTCGGCGCATGGCCCATGACGTACTCAACCCGACGCCGGAGTACCTCGCCTTCTGGCGGGAGCGGCACGTGTGCACCCTGACCACCCTGCGGCCGGACGGCACCCCCCACGTGGTGCCCGTGGGCGTGACGTACGACCCGGAGGCCGGGGTGGCCCGGGTGATCAGCAACAAGCACAGCAAGAAGGTCCGCAACGTGCTGGAGGCCGAGCCGGGCCGGGCCCGGGCCTCGGTCTGCCAGATGGAAGGGCGCCGCTGGGCCACGCTGGAGGGCCGTGCGGTGGTCCGCACGGACGAGGCGTCGGTCGCCGACGCGGTGGCCCGCTACGCCGAGCGCTACCGGCGGACCCCCTCGCCCAACCCGGACCGGGTGGTCATCGAGATCACGCTGGACCGCGCGATGGGGCGGGCCTGAGGAAACGCGACGGGGCGGGCCCGGGGGAAACCGAAATCCGGGTCCGGAAAAGCCTGACACGGGAAAGCCGGCAGGCCGTGGCAATGTCCGGTTCGGGTATGGACGCGGACATCACAACGGCGCCATCGTGTTCAGGACCACGATGGCGCCGTTGTGTGGGGGAAGTACCTGAGCGATCTGCGACGACGGGGGGACCGTCTCAGGCACTGCGGGGGGTGGCGGTGGTGATATCGGGCTCGAAGAGCTGGTGGTCACGCTGATCCAGGTTGACGAAGACCATGCCGTACCGGACCTCGCAACGCACGGGTTGCGGGGCGCCTCGGGGGCGGCGCAGGCAGCGGTAGGCGCGGACGTCCTCGTCCTCCTCGCGCACGATGACGATGGGCTGGCCGAAAAGGGTGACCATCAGGGAATCACCGGCGTGGGGGATCGCGGTGACCAGGTCGATGAACTGCCATCCGGACCGGTAGGCGGACGCCATTTCCCGCCGGAAGTCACGGTCGTCGGGGGTCATGCGTCGGACTTCCCGTGCGGAGCGGTGCCCCAGCCGCTGTCGGGCGGTACCACGCCCCAGCCGCTGTCGTACTCGACCGTCGCGGGTGCCCCCCAGCCGCTGTCGGCCGGTGTACTTCCCCAACCGCTGTCGGCTATGCCGAGGTTGCCTCCGGCCACCCCGTAAGCCACAACCGTGGAGAGAGCAACGGCAACCACCGAGCGAAGCAATTTCTTATACATGGTCGACTTCGTCCTCACTGGATGGATTCCTCTCCCCCGCATCTCAGACGATGACTTATCGAGCCACGTCGATGCCACTGGGGCGATGCATCATGTTCCTGTAGATGCAAAACCCTGGGGGTGGGAGATTCCGTGACAGAGGCCGCTAACCAGACACATCCCCACCCTGTGACAGAGCTGTGCGGTCTTGGATCAGAGCTCTACGCCACCGCCCTCAGCTCCGGGCGGATCGCCCGCACGGAAGTCGAGCACACGCCCTGCCTGCTGGAATTCGCGCTGCTCCATCCCGACCCTGATGACGCCAACTGGCTGCGCCCGGTTCCCCCTTCGGTGGCGCTCGCACAGCGGCTCCACCCGCTGGAACGGGAGATCCTGCAGCACCGGCGCGCCTCCATCGAACTCACCGAAGCATTCGAGCCATTCATGGCCATCAGTGCGATGAGTCCGGCGCCCACGCACGCAATCACCGTGCTGGAGGGTTTCAACCGCATCAACGCCGCGCTCAACCTGGCCACTTCCGAATGCCACACCGAAATGCTGACCATCCAGCCCGGGGGCGGCCGCGCCGAGCACGTGCTGAGCCAGGCGATCGAGCGCGACCAGCCGCTGATCCGGCGGGGCGTCAGCATGCGCACCCTCTACCAGCACACGGTCCGGCACAGCCGCGGCACGATGGCCTACATCGACCGGGTGGCCGGCGGAAAGGTGGAGTTCCGCACCCTGGAGGAGCTGGTCGAACGGCTCATCATCTGCGACGAGTCGGTCGCCTTCATCCCGGCCCGGGACGATCAGCAGGTCGCGCTGGAGCTCCGGCACCCCGCCCTGGTCCGCTACCTCGCCAGGGTGTTCGAGCAACTGTGGCACCGCGCCGTACCGCTGCGCGAGGAGGTCTCGTACGGACCCACCCCCGAGGGGGTCTCGGGCGTGCAGCGGTCCATCGCACAGCTCCTGGTCGAGGGTCACGTGGACGAGGCCATCGCCCGCCGGCTCGGCATGAACGTACGGACCTGCCGGGCGCACATCGCCAAACTGGCCGGAACCCTCGGCAGCGGCAGCCGGGCACAACTGGGCTATCTGATCGCCCAGTCGGGGATCCTGGACCACCCCGATCAGTGAGACGCACCAGGACGCGCCCGGGCGAGCCGGGACGCCATGAGGCGCGCCGAGACGCGCCGAGGCCCCGCCCGTTCCCGGGCGGGGCCTCATGCGTGTTCGTCAGTCCTGCGGCCGCTTGGGCCGCCACACGACCAGCGCACCGGTCTGCTGTACGTCCTGGTACGGGACCAGGTCGCGCCGGTACGAGGCGTGGACCTGTGCCTCGCGCTGCTGCATGGCCAGGGCCGCGCCGTCGACCGCGGCCGCGAGCTCGGCGACGCGCTGCTGGAGCGCGGCGACCTGGTGCTGCAGTTCGATGATCCGCTTGATGCCGGCCAGGTTGACGCCCTCGTCCTGGGACAGCTGCTGCACCGTGCGGAGCAGCTCGATGTCCCGGGCCGAGTAGCGGCGTCCCCGCCCGGCCGTGCGGTCCGGGGACACCAGCCCGAGCCTGTCGTACTGACGGAGGGTCTGCGGGTGCAGGCCGGAGAGCTGAGCGGCGACCGAGATCACGTAGACCGGAGTCTCATCCGTGAGCTCGTAGGGATTGCGTCGTCGGCCGTCCATCTCATGCTCCCTTCGCTGCCTCGAACAGTGCGGACCTGGGGTCCTCGTCCGCCGTGGCGTCCCGGTAGGTCTCCAGCGCCTCGCGCGCCTTGTCGGACAGTTCCGCCGGAACCGTCACCTCCACCGTGACCAGCAGGTCGCCGCGGGTGCCGTCCTTGCGGACCGCCCCCTTGCCGCGGGCCCGCATCGTACGCCCGTTCGGGGTCCCCTGGGGGAGTTTCAGCGTGACCGGCGGACCGCCCAGGGTGGGCACCCTGATCTCGCCGCCGAGCGTGGCCTCCGCGAAGGACACCGGGACGGTCACCGTCAGGTTGTCGTCCTTGCGGCCGAACACCGGGTGCGCGTCCACGTGCACGACCACGTACAGGTCGCCCGCCGGGCCGCCGCGCTCGCCCGGGGCGCCCTTGCCGCGCAGCCGGATCTTCTGGCCGTCGGTGACGCCCGCCGGGATCCTGACCTGCATGGTGCGGGAGGACCGGGCCCGGCCGCTGCCGTTGCAGACCTCGCAGGGGGTCTCGGCGATCAGGCCGCGCCCCTTGCAGTCGGCGCAGGGGTCGGTGAGCGAGAACCCGCCGCCGCTGCCCCGGGAGACCTGGCCGGTGCCGACGCAGGTCGGGCACACGCGGGGCGTGCCGTTCTTGTCGCCGGTGCCGGAGCACGCCTTGCAGGGGGCCTGCGAGGACATCCGGAGCGGGACCGTGGCCCCGTCCACCGCCTCGGTGAAGCTGAGCGTCACCTCGGACTCGATGTCCTGGCCGCGGCGCGGCTGGGTACGCGCGCCCGGGCCGGGACCGCCCCGGTTGAACAGCCCGCCGAACATGTCGCCGATGCCGCCGCCGAAGCCGCCGCCCGTGCCCCCACCCTGGGCGCCCCCGAAGAGGTCGCCCAGGTCGAAGTTGAACTGGCCGCCGGCGCCCGGGCCTGGACGGAAGCCACCGTTGCCGAAGAGGGCGCGCGCCTCGTCGTACTCCTTGCGCTTCTTGGGGTCGCCGAGGACGTCGTTCGCCTCGGAGATCTCCTTGAAACGCTCCTCGGCCGCGGAGTCGCCCTTGTTGGCGTCCGGGTGGAACTCGCGGGCGAGCTTCCGGTACGCCTTCTTGATCTCGGCCTCGGTGGCGTCCTTGGGAACGCCGAGAACCTTGTAGTAGTCCTTCTCCACGAAGTCCTTCGTGCTCACCGGCGTCCCTCCTCCCAGGTCCTGCTGCGGGTGTTACTCACTGTCCTTCTTGTCGTCGGACGACTCCTTCTCGGAGTCCTCCGACTTGGGGGCCGAAGCCCCCGGCTGGGGCTCGGCCACCGCGACCCGCGCGGGGCGGATCGTGCGCTCCCCGATCCGGTACCCCGGCTGCAGGATCGCCACGCAGGTCGTCTCGGTGACGTCCGGCGCGTACGAGTGCATCAGGGCCTCGTGGATCGTCGGGTCGAAGGGCTCGCCCTCCTTGCCGAACTGCTGCAGCCCCATCTTGGCGGCGACCGACTCCAGCGATTCGGCCACCGACTTGAAGCCGCCGACGAGCTCGCCGTGCTCGCGGGCCCGGCCGACGTCGTCGAGGACGGGCAGGAGCTCGGTCAGGAGGCTCGCGACCGCGATCTCCTTGACCGTGACCCGGTCCCGGTCGACCCGGCGGCGGTAGTTCTGGTACTCGGCCTGGAGCCGCTGGAGGTCACCGGTGCGCTCGGAGAGCGCCGTACGGGCCTGGTCCAGCTGCGCCAGCAGAGCCACGTCCTGTGCAGAGTCCCCGGCCGGGGCCGCCCCCTCCGCCTTGTCGGCGGAAGCGGCGGCCTTCGGCTCCTCGGGCGTGCCGTCGGCGGGGACGTCCGGCTTCTCGTCGAAGCCCGGGGTCTCCTCCGACATCAGACAGCGCCGCCCTTCGGCTTGTCCTCGTCGACGATCTCGGCGTCGACGACGTCGTCGTCGGCCTTGGCACCGGCGTCACCGGCGGCCTGGGCGCCCTGCGCGTCGGCGTAGATCGCCTGGCCCAGCTTCTGGGAGACGGCCGCGAGCTTCTCGGTCGCGGTGCGGATCTCGGCCACGTCCTCGCCCTTGAGCTTGTCCTTCAGCTCGGTGATCGCGGTCTCGACCTCGGTCTTGATCTCGGCCGGAACCTTGTCCGCGTTCTCCCCGAGGAACTTCTCCGTCTGGTAGACGAGCTGCTCACCCTGGTTGCGGGACTCGGCTGCCTCCTTGCGGCGCAGGTCCTCGTCCGCGTACTGCTCCGCCTCCTGGCGCATGCGGTCGACCTCGTCCTTGCCGAGCGAAGAGCCGCCGGTGACGGTCATCTTCTGCTCCTTGCCCGTGCCGAGGTCCTTGGCCGTGACGTGCATGATGCCGTTGGCGTCGATGTCGAAGGAGAC